>NZ_JACHGJ010000013.1 GCF_014207565.1 Spirochaeta isovalerica
TCTCCATGATTTATTTTATCACTCCGAAGAGCGATAATTTCATCATAAAAAATCTGAAACTCAAAAGTTCATTTTCGTATTCTCTTCCCTTCCCTAATTAACAATAACTTGTTAAAGAACAGTGCAAACATCGGCGTCTCCGCCTAGCGTGCTCTGAGAGATTAATACTTTTCGTTAAAATGTGTCAACAGGTTTTAAAGAAATAATCTCTATTTTTTTCGAGACTTTTCATCCATTATTTTTTACGGCGTATTTTCGACTCGAATCGATCCATCCCGCTTAATAATATAAGTTGATCTTGAAAGTAACTCGTTTGAAATAGGCTCCGTACTCACTTGACTGCTAATGTATAGAAATGCCGGGATCGTTAAATGCAATAAACTATCATCAATCTGATCAGATCCTTGAACCAGCTGATGGAAATTGATATATGTAGAAGCAGGCATAAAGAATAGGAACTGAGAAAAATCCAATCGGGAAATATAAGGAATAACCGATTCACCTTTGGCCTTGTAATAACTGTATTCCATATCTTTTTCGTTAATTTCAATAATATATCCACTTTCATTTTTCTGAAGTACCCTAAAATGTATTGCCACCTGGTCTCGTACAGGTGTGTATTCTGACAGCGCTGAATGGAACAAGATAGATATAGCAAATAATAAAACTCCAGTAACAAGCCATGTCAGATTTTTTATATAATGAAATGATAGAGAAAATAGGATAACAAAGATAAGACAGAATATAGTAATTCTAGTAAGAGGAAATGAATCTACCTCGGCTGCAAGTAATCCAGCTATTATAAAAATGAAAATAAACATCATCTGAACTAGAAAGATATGAGACATGGCATCCCATTTTTCTTTTTTACCCGGTTCTCGCAGGACTTTAAATAAATCAGCAGTGATAGCTCCACAAAAAATAGAGGAGATAAATAAATATGTATAAAAATTGTGAAGCATTCCATTCTCCTTTTAACCTATTTTAAAGCATCTCACTGATAAACTATCAAAATATTACCTGTTCCAATATATAAAAACTCATTTTAGTATGATATCATTATAATAATTAATAACTTATTTAACGGAGATCTATACATGAAAATTAAGTCCAAGCTGATTCTGATAAACAGCGGATTGTTATTTTCTTTCATTTTGTCTCTTGCTATCTACATTATATTGACAATCCCTTCTGTCAGAATTGAACGCGAGAAGCAGACTCTTAATACTCTAGAACTCAATTTCATGGAATACAGAAATGCTATAAACCAAATACCTTATACTTTGTTTTTGAAGCAGCGCGGTCTTGTTCAGGAACTGGGAGAGCAGACCCTGAATTCCTTTGAATCCATTTCAAATCTTACAACAATGATCAACGCAAGCGAAGCTATAGCTGAAGCAATCGGGAAAATTGAGAACATCTTCTCGCTGGTTCAAAACAACTTTACCCGGCTCGATTCGGAAATGAATCAACTTGAGAATGATGCTGTTCTGATTTTCGGAACAACTGATGGTTTTAAAATTCCTGATTTATATTCGAAAAAAGAGGCTCTTGATCACGAAAACATAAGAAGAGTCTTTAATCACCTGACCAATCTCAACAGTGCTATTCTCAGTATGGATTTTAACTTACAGTCCTCTCTCAATATTCTGAATGAGCAGAAAATTATAATTGATAAAGAAATAAACAGATTAAAAATAAGAAGTCTGACTATTGCGGCAATTGTCATATCGGCTATGTTCATAATTGCTATTTTTACCGTCATGGTTTTATCAAACCGCTTAGGAAAATCCATCGGTAAAATTGTAGAAAACATAGTTACGATGAAGGATGGAGATTTAACTGTCAAATTTGATGATAAATACAAAGACGACATTGGTCTGCTCTGCAGCGATTTAAATCTCTTTCAGAAAGGATTATCTGATTCTATTAAAAATATCCAAAGCATTTCAAACAAAAACATTTCCGTTCAGAACGATTTATTTTCAGCTGTAAAGCAAACTGATGAAACATCAACCAACATTGATCGGAACGCGAATGAAATCGCAGGCAGAATTGACGCATTGAAAGATAACATTGATGTCTCTTATAAAGCTGTAGATCAGGTTGATAGAGTTTTCACGACTTTAAATGATCAGGTTGCCGAACAAATGGCGATGGTTGAAGAGTCTACCGCTTCCGTCACTGAGATGATTTCTTCAATAGAAAGCATTGCCAGAATAACGGAATCTAAAACAGCTGCCATTGACCAGCTCGTCAGGACATCGGCGAACGGCTCTGAAAGGCTTAATGTGACGACGGGAATCATAAACCAGATTAATGATAAAATAGATAACATTTCCCAAATGGCCAGCATCATTAAAAGTATTGCGAATCAAACGAACCTGCTGGCAATGAATGCTGCTATAGAAGCCGCTCATGCCGGTGATTCGGGAAGAGGTTTTGCAGTCGTTGCCGACGAGATTCGAAAATTGGCCGAAGCTTCGTCAAAGCAATCCAACGAAATATCTTCCAACTTGAAGGAAATCGTGGAAAATATCGAAAATGCTCAGGCTTCAGGAAGCGTTACCAGTCTGGCATATAGTGAAGTGGATAGCGAAATAATTCAGTTTTCTCAATCTCTTTATGAGATTTCTACTAGTATTACAGAGCTAAAAAGCGGTGGGGAGCAGATTCTGGAAGCCATGACTTCTCTTCAGGATGTCTCCATAAATGTAAAAAACAGCTCTAATGATCTCTCCGACGCATCAGAGAGTATGAAAAGTGAGATGAGCAGTGTTAAAAACATAACTGAGGAAGTTCACTCAAAGATTAATGATGTTTCTCTTGGCGTCAGAGAAGTATCACAGTCTGTCAACTCAATAACTCAACTGGCCAACAGTGTCGGTTCTGTTACGGAAAACCTCAATAAGGAAGTCAGCCGATTTAAAACAGAAGACTGACCACCCCCAAAAAAAGCCTGCTTTAAAATAAGCAGGCTTTTTTAGTCTTCAACCGATCAAGGAAGTTCTTTCGATTCAATTTTATCCATGATCATCTGAACAGCATCATGCATGGGCATACCGTTCTTCTGCTCACCGGTTCTGATTCGAATGCTGACCGCTTTCTCATTCATCTCATTTTCCCCGACAACAATCATGTAGGGTATTTTCTGAGTTTGGGCGTTGCGGATTTTTGCATTCATCCTCTCATCGGAAAAATCTGTTTCAACACGGATTCCTGCTGCGCGGAAGTTTTTCTCAACCTCTTTGGCATAATCATCGAATTTGGCAGATACGGGTATAACCATTGCCTGTACAGGACTGAGCCATACGGGGAATGCTCCTCCGAAGTTTTCAACCAATACACCGAAGAATCTCTCAATCGATCCTAGAAGCGCTCTGTGTATCATGAAGGGACGTTTTTCCTTACCGTCCTTATCGACAAAAACCATATCGAATCTTTCAGAAAGATTAAAGTCAAACTGCACGGTGGAGAGCTGCCATTCACGTCCCATTGTGTCTTTTACCTTCAAGTCGATTTTGGGCCCGTAGAAAGCGCCACCGCCTTCGTCGACACCATATTCGAGACCTTCTTTCTCAATAGCTTTTCTCAAGGATTCAGTTGCCAGATCCCAGTCTTTTTTCTCTCCTACACTTTTTTCCGGCATGGTGGAAAGGTAGGCGCTGATGTCTTCAAAGCCGAAAGATCTGAGCATGAAAAGAGAAAATCTGAGTACTTCGAGAATTTCATCTTCTACCTGGTCGGGAGTACAGATGATGTGTGCATCATCCTGAGTAAAGCCCCGGACTCTCATTAATCCGTGAAGAGTTCCTGATTTTTCATATCTGTAGACTGTACCCAGTTCGGCCCAGCGGAAAGGAAGTTCCCGATAAGAATGCTTTCCGTTGTTGTAGATCATGATGTGGAATGGACAGTTCATAGGCTTGGCGTAATAGTCGCTTTTATCCATTTCCATGGGCTGAAACATGCTCTCGTTGTAGAATCCCAGATGGCCGGAGGTTTCCCAGAGCCAGGATTTACCGACATGGGGAGTAAAAACCATTTCATAACCGTTTTTGTAGTGCTCCTGTCTCCAGAAGTCTTCAATAGCGACTCTGATTCTTGCCCCTTTGGGATGCCAGTAAACCATTCCGGGACCGGCTTCTTCATGAAGCGAAAACAAATCAAGCTCTTTACCGATTTTTCTGTGATCCCGTTTCTCCATTTCCTCCAGATGCTGAAGATGCATTTTCAGATCTTTCGGATTGGAAAAAGCTGTTCCATAGATTCTCTGGAGCATGGGCCTTTTCTCATCGCCTCTCCAGTAAGCGCCTGCAGTTTTCAGCAGTTTGAAAGACTGAGGATTGAGGCGGCTGGTATCCTCGACATGAGGACCACGGCACAGATCCTTGAAATCGCCCATTTGATAAACAGAAATCTCTTCTGTTTCAGGCAACTCTTCAATCAGCTCAAGCTTATAAGGCTGATCTGCAAAAAGAGCTTTGGCTTCTTCTTTGGAAACGACGGATCTTTCAAATCCGCTACGGGATTTGATGATTTCTTTCATGGATTCTTCGATTACACCGAGGTCATCAGGTGTGATGGATCTGGGAAGATCGAAATCGTAATAGAATCCGTTTTCGATAGCGGGACCGATGGCAATTTTCGCATCGGGGAACATCTTCAGAACTGCTCCCGCCATGACATGAGCCATTGAATGGCGCATAGTCTGTTGTTTTTCAAGCTTTTTAGCTTCTTTGTCGGACATAAATGCCTCCTGGTACTTTCGCGGGGTAAAAAAAAGACATTTTATTTTTCACCCCTGAAAACTTAATTTGATAAAAGTTTCCTAAGGACGAAAAACAAAATGTCTTCCGCGTTACCACCTTAATTCGCTACAGCTAGTGTATTCTCTGCAGCGCACTCAGCTCTCCCTTGACGCGGGATGTCGGCACGGGATACTCGGCGAAAGCCTTTGACCCGCACAGCTCGGGAGTGGTTTTCACAGATTCTTACGTCGATCATCTTCCAGCCCAGGGATGATCTCTCTCGTGACGCAGGGGATTGTTACTCGTCTCCGTCCATGCCTTTGTTCTATAATATCAGGATATAAGGCTTTAAAGTCAAGTACGCTCTTCAAAGTAAAAGATATTTTCCCTATAATGGGATTAATGGAAATAGTTGAAGGAATAACAGAAAACTACCTGATCATGTACATAGAGCGTGATGCAGAAGGGCATATCAAAAAAGTCCTGGATGCAGATGGAAGCGAGGTAGAAAAACAAATGCTGGCCCATTCATTTCTGGCCAGCGGTTGCGAAGGTGGATTCATCTACAAGGATGATTTTATCGAGATGGACAATTATTACGAGTTCAGAAAAGACAAAGCTTCCCGGCATCAGCGGTTCAAGTCAAGAAAACTGCCGAAAACAGTTAAGCCCAAAGCATCTAAAAGCTGAAAGCGGCGTTAAGGGACAAGGAGAGGGACTGGTACTGGATTCCAGCCCCACCGGGAAAGGTTCCGGCTGGAGTTCCCGAGTCATAATAGGCATATGTGATTCCTTTTGATTCAAAAAGGTATTCTCCTGAGATCAGAAATTTTAAACTGAACAGTGGAGATAACTGGATTCCCGCTTCCAGTGTTCCAGAGAGATATTGCCCGAAATAAGTTCTATCGTAAAAATGAAGACCTCTTAAAATGTGATGATCGTGATCCATTCCGAAGACAAATGGGCTGTAACCTATGTTAGCTTTCAAAAAAAAACCATAGCGGCTCCTATAGCCACCTCTCAGGCCGATGTAGGGAATATGGAGAGCGAGTCTGTAATCGATACCATTGGTTCCTACTTCAATGACATCCTCGATTCCATCATATTCAGAATCTATAATTGAGTCTGTCCAATCCCAGAACAAATATTTATATCCCATAACCGAAAGTAGCGACCAATTGGGATTTTCTAAAAAGTCGTAGGAACCATTGGCATCGATAAGAACAGAATTGACGATATCAACAGTACTGAGAGACCAATGGGACAAATCGGTCTTTCCATCTCTATCATGTAAAATGTTATATGCTCCATATTTGTCTTGTAGTACCCAATCATAGTCATTCATATATCCGCTACCATCAGTGACAGCTTTCCAGATCCCGAAATTGACATAGACACGATTCTGAAAATTGAGAGACGCAGACATTCCGGTATACAAAACATCTGTAATGTCCCAGATAAGCTCACTTAGGTAATATCCATTAGAACTGCTCATGCCCTGCGTACTTTCGTCTCCCGTATCAAAGACGATTTCTCGGGACTGACCATATAAAAATCCGAATGAAGGCTCCACTGTAATACCGAACATATTTCCTTCTGGAAGAATAGCGCCTTCAAGACTATCGAATGCCATGAGAGGAAAATAAGAGGATAAAACTAGAACGAGTAGAATAAACCGTTTCAAAGGGGCTCCTATCTCAAAGATGCAGAAGTGAATTTTCCACTTCATCAACTATCCAGTCCGGTGTAGATGCTCCGGCAGTCAGACCTATTGTATCATAACTGGAAATTTCAGGAGGGATTTCCTCAACAGTTGAAATGTGCCAGCAAGGGACGTTCATCTCTTTAACAGTCAGATAAAGACGCTTTGTGTTGGCACTGTTTTTTCCGCCAATAACAAGAAGGGCATCGACTTCCCCTGCAAGTTTTTTAACTGCGTTCTGTCTGTCATTTGTGGCGGAACAGATGCTGTTGTGGACAATAACATTCCGGTTCTTCTCTTTCAAAACCCGGCAAACCGATTCGAACTCGCTTTCTTTTATTGTTGTTTGACTGATAACCATGCTTTTATCAGGCGGATTTATAAGAGAAGCCTCATCTGCATTTCCAATAATGTCAAAATCATCCGCATAGCCGGCGAGACCTTTTATCTCTCCATGATTTTTATCCCCAACGATAATAATATGGTAGCCTAGAGAACTGTATTTCTGAACGATTTTATGTGACGCTATGACTTTAGGGCAAGTGCCATCGATAATTTCGACACCTTTATCTTCAAGTTTTTTTCTCTCTGATAGAGGTACCCCATGCGCCCTGATAACAGCTCTCCCCTCTTTAACTTCTTCAATAGACTCTACAGCCGGAATACCAAGCGAAGCGAATTTATCAACTATCTGCTGATTGTGAATAATCGGGCCAAGGGTTACGGCATTGTCTTCTTTTTCATCGGCGATTTTTTGAACTATTGCAACTGCCCGTTCAACACCCATACAGAATCCCATTGCCTTTGCTCTGATGATTTTTTTCATATCAGTCTCCAATCAGAATATAATTCTGATCATTTTCATTAATATCATAATCCGATAAATCGAAAGGATACTCAGGACTCTTTACAAGAACAGCTCTTCTATTCCTGTATAATTCTGTTTCTTTAAGCCTTTTCAGAACTTCTTCAAAATTCCCGTTGTCCACACCGATCCTGGAAATATCATATCTATTCACTTCCCCGGAATCAACAGGTTTTGTAAACTCGTTATTATAATCGAAAGCTCCTGCTATGGTATTACCTCCATAGTTGAAATTCTTAACTGTCAATTGTCGTTCCGGTGTTATGTCCCCTATTCCATAGGAATAGGCCAGTGTAGATTTTCCTTCTGTCTGAATCCCGTAACTGTTGAGAACATCATAATATCCAATTAATTCGAAGAGGTATTCCAGTTCAGAGACAACCTCGGTGACATAATGATGTAGAGTGTGGTTTCCCAGGTAGAAATTCCGGTTAAGGTAGACCAGTTTTGATTGTACGGCCGGCATGGCCAGATAAGGTGGCCCCGGATTAAACCCGCCACCGGTCTGGCGGAAGGGAATGGCATCGAATGTCAGGTAAAAAGTGAAATTTCTACGCCCCTGCTCGAGAGGAAGATATTTCTCGAGAACATAGACCATACAATCATCAGATATGACATAATCACCATTTTCCATCACAAAGGAAGAATTTTTTAGTGCTTTGACCGTCTGGTAATAAAAAACACCTGAAGAGCTGTCATCACAACCGAGAACAACAGGAAAGCTTCCGTTTACAGCAAATGTAAAGTCTCCCTCAATAAGCTGCAGATCGGTCATGACATGAAACCGATTATCATTGAAAAAAATCAGTAAAGATTCGAACCGTTCAAGAGTCAGCTCGAGATGCGGATCATCACCAATCCTGTGAAAAGCGAGAACAGGGATATATCCATCACCGGTTCTGGGTGCCAGATATGAGATTTTTCCTTCATTTCGGATAACGGGATTATCCCAATCAAGATATTGCGCCAGGGCATCTTCGGGATTTTCCATTTCTCCCATTGAAAAAAGAAATTCTCCCGGGCGTAGTACTCCATCACGGGTTTTGACTAATCGATACATTTGTTCCGTATGACCAAGAGTCGGGAGAAAAAGGAACAGGAATAAATAAATTATGTAATTTCTCATATCCGCTGATAAAACAAGAATCCCCGACCTGTAGGTTCGGGGTATTCCTGTTTGGAAAGTATGCGGCTGATCCGCCTGGAAGAAAAAAGCCACAATAGCCGAAGTATGTTCGTACCTTATGGCAAACCGAATAAGGCTGCCTCGCCTTGAGACAGCCTTAATAAAGGCTGAATTTATATATCAGGCCTTATTAAAGTTTACAACTTTTTCATTCTCTTTTTTTGCAGATCTGACATTTTTCGTAGTTTTTTTGGAACTGAGATTATGCCATCCGAGAAGAATGGATGATGCAATAAAGACTGAAGAATAAGTACCGACAATAACACCTACAATAAGATTCAGCGCAAAGAGCTTAATAGACCCTGTCGCGAGAATGAAAATAGCTGTTACGGCGATCAAAGTTGTAAGAGAAGTAATAATCGTCCTGCTCAATGATTGAGTGACAGAAATATTGATTACTTCTTCAAAAGTTTTTCCCTGAATGATTCTGGAGTTTTCTCTGATTCTGTCGAAGATAACAATTGTATCGTTCAGCGAGTAACCGATAATCGTCAATACAGCAGCGATTGTCGCAGTTGAGAAGTCGATCTGAAAGATACCGATAAAACCGAGAAGAAACAAAACATCATGGAAAATAGCGGCAATTGCCGAAATAGCGTAGTTCAATTTAAATCTGATCCAGATATAAACGAGAATAAGAGCTAAGGCAAAAACCGTCAGGAAGATCGTCTGGGATGTCAGGCTTCCGGCAAAACGGGGTCCGACATAGTCAGAAGAGCGGATTTCCACAGAGCCGGAGCCGAATGATGCTTCCAGCTTCGAGAGGATTTCCCTCTTTACGGTCTGCTGAAAATCAGCCTGGGTTTCATCAACACCGACACGAACCATGAATTCTTTATCTTCCGGATTTCCGATTGACTGAACCTGAAGCGATTCGATCCCCTCAAGAGCAATCTTAACATCTCCTTCAGAGATTTCAGAAGAAGTCGTAATCTGGATCCGCTGATTCAAACCGGCCTGAAAGTCAATTCCGAAGTTGAATCCACCTCTGAGAAAAGTGCCTCCCCAGAACGCGGTAATCAGAACAACCGAAAGGGCCAGCATAACAAATCTGAGTCTGGTAAAATTGATTGTTTTTTCCATTATTTAAGCCCCCATCCGATACTGAGTTTTTTCAGCTTGAGAGTATCGGATCCGAATGTAAATATTGCTTTGGATACGAAGATAGCCGTAAAGAGCGAACTGACGATACCCACTGCCAGCGTAACGGCAAATCCCTGAATAGGACCTTTTCCAAGCTGAGACAGGAAGATAGCAGCAATCAGTGTCGTAATGTTGGCATCCATTACAGTCCAGAAAGCTTTTTTGAAACCGGCTTCAATAGCCGCTGACCGGGCTTTACCGATTCGAAGCTCCTCTTTGATTCTCTCGAAAATGATAACGTTGGCGTCTACCGCCATTCCAACGTTAAGAATAAGACCGGCGATACTGGTCATAGTCAGGGTCATTTTAAAGGACGAAAGAATTGCCATGATAAACACAAAGTTAAGAAGGAGAGCCACTGTAGCGACAACACCTGCACCTTTGTAATAGATAATCATGAAGAGAATGACGGCAATAAAACCGATGATCATTGCCATGATACCTGTTCTGATGGCGTCGCTTCCGAGAGATGCGCCGACAGCCTGTTCATCAATAACATTGAGGTTGATGGGCAGTGCCGCTGTTTTCAGTACAATAGAAAGCTGCTGAGCTTCGTCACTGTCGAAACCTGTCATCCTGACGGAGTTTCTGATACCTTCAGAGATATTGGGAGCACCTTCCTTGATTTTATCATCCATAACGATGGCGAGACGCTTTCCTACATTATTGCTTGTCAGCTGGTAGAACAGATCGCCGCCTTCACTGTCAAGTTCAAAGATTACTTCAGGCTGATTGGTGATGGAATCTCTTCTTACCAGTGCCGATTTGATATGCGAACCATCAAGTCCGGGTTCTTTCTCTACAGCAAGATAGCTTGTAAGTTCATCAACACCATAGGCGTCTTTTTTATAAACGCCCATTACAACGACATCTTCGGGAAGAAGCGTATCGTCTTCGGGACGACCGTTCTCAAAGATTTCACCGGGATTGTTTCTGATAATGTCCAGAAGTTTATTGGAAGCATCATCATTAACGATATGAAAATTCAGAGAACCTTTACCATGAAGGAAAGAGTTAACCGTTTCCTGGTCAACCTCTCCGGGAACTTCAATAATAATCTGGTTGTTCGCCTGTTTTCTGATTGAAGGCTCTGTGACTCCGAATTTATCGATTCGGCTCGTAAGAGTTGTCATAGCGAGAGCTATGGCTTCATCGATTTCGGCATCTGAAGGACTATGTCCCAGTCTTTCCGCCAGATTGTCTTCATCAGCTTCTATGGTAACGCTCAGACCACCGGAAATATCGAGACCGAGCTGAAGGATCTTGTTTTTCATATCCTTCAAACTTGTAATATCTTCTCTATGATATTCTTCAAGTGCGGAAAACAACTCATTGGCAGAGTTGAATCCTTCAAGAACAGATTTTACAGTCCATTCCGCAGGAAAATCTTTCTTTTCCAGTTTATAATTGCTTTTGGCTTCGGCTATAAGAAAACCGTATGATTCAGCAAGAACTTCATCGGGACTGTTTTTAACCAGTGCCGTCAGCTCCTCCAATTCGCCGGCTGCCTGTTTTTTAGCATATTCCCGGATCTGCTCCTTGGAACTGTTGGCGATAAGCTGTCTGTCTTCAGGGGTAAAGAAATACCACTTGATTGTAGGTGACAGAAGAACGCCGGCCAGTCCGATAAACAGAAGAATCACCAGAAATCTAAATCTAATGCTCATTGTATGACTCCAGATTGTTTAAATATCTTATAAAAAATTATTCTTTATCTTTCTTTTTGGATTTTTTATCAGTTTCTTCGCTGATCTCAGCGACCTTCTGATTTTTCTTATCCTTTACAACTTCGGAAAGAGCGGACTTTTTAAAATCGATCTTCACATCGTTGTATACTCTGACAGAAACAATATCATCTTTAACGGAATCGACAGTACCTCTGATTCCTCCGATAGTCGTTACTTTGTCGCCTTTTTCGACAGATTCGATCATGGCTTTTGTTTCTTTCTGTTTTTTGTTCTGAGGTCTGATGATCAGAAAGTAGAAGATGGCAATAACCAGAGCGAATGTCACGATTGGAGTGGACATAGCTGCCGCACCGCCTGCAGCCTGCATAAGAGGCAGATTCAGTAATAAATTCATAATTTATCCCCGCATTTGTATTTTAAAACTTATATTAAAACTAGATTTTCGCAGTTTTTTGTATTTCATCCGGAACGGTATAAACTCCGAAAAGGAGCTTCAGCTGGTCAATGGATTTGTAAGCCGAACCGCTTTGTTCATTGTACAGATTGAGAATGTATTGCATCGATTCCTGATCATTATCGTACAGAGCGTCGCAGAAAGCTGATTTAAACAACCCTTTGTCAGCCAGTTCCCGGGATGTCAGGGAGGAATTCGCTTTTAAAGCTCTTTTATCGACAACGGCAGAATCTCCATGATATCCGATTATAAAATTGAAAACTGTTTTCTTCATAGTAATACCCTACAAGTTCAAATGATTTTATCAGTATAGCTTGAAAAAGTACACTGAAAAAAAAGTATGTTTAGCTAAAAAAATAGACTGCCCCGGATATGCTCCGGAGCAGTCCTGTATAATCCTTACGGGATCGGGCTTACATCATGCCGCCCATTCCGCCCATTCCGCCCATTCCGGGAGCACCTGCAGCAGGAGCCTCTTCGGGAATGTCAGTGATGGAACATTCAGTGGTGAGGAGAAGACCGGCAATGGAAGCCGCATTCTGAAGAGCGCTTCGTGTAACCTTGGCAGGGTCGATGATTCCCGCCTTGATCATGTCAGTCCATTCCATTTTGTTAGCGTCGAATCCGATACCTTTCTTCTCGGACTTCGCTTTGTCCGCTACAATCGCACCGTCAATACCTGCATTGTTGGCAATCTGTCTTACAGGCTCTTCAAGAGCCCTCTTTACGATCTTGAATCCGACCTTTTCATCTTCGGTAAGCAAGGACTCATCGTACTTCTCGATTGCCGCCGCTACCTGAACGAGTGTCAGACCACCACCGGCAACAATACCTTCTTCAATAGCAGCTCTAGTAGCAGACAGTGCGTCTTCGACTCTGTGCTTTTTCTCTTTCAGTTCAACTTCTGTAGCAGCCCCGACATTGATAACAGCCACACCGCCGGCCAGTTTAGCCAGTCTTTCCTGCAGTTTTTCTCTGTCGTAATCGGACGTTGTATCTTCAATCTGAGTTTTGATCTGTGCGATTCTCTCTTTGATATCCTGTTCTTTACCTTCTCCGTTGATGATCGTCGTGTTTTCTTTTTCGACTTTGATCATCTTGGCAACACCGAGGTCTTCGAGTTCAGTGTTTTCAAGCTTCAGGCCGATATCTTCGGAAATGACTTTTCCACCGGTAAGAATAGCAATATCCTCAAGCATGGCTTTTCTTCTGTCTCCGAATCCGGGAGCTTTAACAGCGCAGACGTTGAGAGCCCCTCTTATCGTGTTGACAACCAGTGTGGCCAAAGCTTCGCCGTCTACATCTTCAGCGATAATGAGAAGAGCTTTTCCTGTCTGAGCGACTTTTTCCAGAACGGGAAGGAGATCTTTCATGTTTGAGATTTTTTTGTCAAAAATCAGAATGAAAGGGTTTTCCATAGCTGAAGTCATCGTGTCACGGTTAGTAGCGAAATAAGGAGAAAGATATCCTCTATCGAACTGCATACCTTCTACGAAGTCAGTGGTCGTTTCAATCGTCTTTGATTCTTCTACAGTGATAACTCCGTCCTTTCCGACTTTTTCCATGGCGTGGGCGATTTCCTCACCTATTTCCATATCGTTGTTGGCGGAGATTGCCGCAACCTGGGCAATTTCATTTTTGTCATTGATTTCCTGGGCGTGTTTTTTGATTTCCTCAACAGAGAACTCGACGGCTTTGTCGATTCCCCTTTTGATTCCCATGGGATTAATTCCGGCAGCGACGCTTTTCAGCCCCTCTTTCACAATTGAATAAGCGAGGACTGTCGCTGTTGTTGTACCGTCTCCGGCAACATCGTTAGTTTTTGTCGCAACTTCTTTAAGCAGCTGGGCTCCCATATTCTCAAAGGGATCTTCCAGTTCAATTTCTCTTGCTACGGAAACTCCGTCTTTTGTTACTGTAGGTGCTCCGAATTTTTTGTCCAGGAGAACGTTTCTCCCTTTAGGTCCAAGAGTTACCTTCACAGCATCTGAAAGTTTTTCAATTCCCGCGAGAAGGCTTTTCCGGGCATCTTCGTTAAACTGCAGCTGTTTAGCCATAAATAATTCTCCCCTTTATAAGGTATAAAAAATTGATAATTAAACGGATAGAAATTATCCGTGATAAAAGATACTAATTCTCGTACAGATCATCAAGTAATTTGGTCAGAAATATCATATTTCTATTTCTCCGGCATAAATTTCACGAATTATGCCGCTTTCCTCTTCGATCAGAAGCTGACCGTCATTACCGATTCCCCGGTTGATTCCCCTGACAATGTCTTCAGACCCTGCCCATCCGTCCCGGACTTCTATGGTCTCGCCCGAGAGATAGAGAAATTTTTCGACTAGCGAAATCCAGAGATCGCCCGAATCCAGAAGATTCTTAAATGAACCGAGGATTTCAACGAGAAAGTCATCACGGTCGATATTCCGTCGGGTAATCTCTCTTAATGAAGTGGTTTTATATTCAATTTCCGGAGGAAAGTTTTCCTGATTGCAGTTAATACCCATCCCGCAATAAAAATAAGTGCTATCGGCTTCACAGAGAATACCGGCGCATTTCCTCCCTCCAAAAATTAAATCGTTGGGCCATTTTAAAGAAAAAGCTTCGCCGGTAAAACGAGTTGCCGCATCAAGCAGTGCCGCTCCCGCGATCAAAGGGAGATGATGGAGTTCGTGGGTCAGATGATCTCTTCTCAGGACAAGTGTAAACATCAGATTCTGACCTTTCCCTGAATGCCATCGACGTCCTCTTATACGGCCTCGTCCCTTTTCCTGAAATTCTGTCGAAAACACAGTCCCGTGGAGAATTCCAGCTGTTGCACTTTTTTTAGAGTCCTCCATAGTTGAATCTGTGACATCTCTGTAATATACTGGTGCATCGGGAAAGGGGTTTTGCAGATTCTTTATTTCCATAGAGATATTTTATGATGTTAATAATTCTTTAAACAGCCCCTTCCTGAATAAATATGATTATTGAGTGTTTGTCTGATATATGAAAAAAAATATTCTGCTTTCCCTGTTGATAATTCTCAGCTTCCCTCTTTTCGCCGATATAAACAGCGATTTGATTTATTATGTGGTCCGGGGAAACGAGACTAAAGTTCTGGAGCTTCTCGATAATGGAGCCGACCCCAACGCCGAAGGTGAAGACGGTCGGACAGCTCTTCACAGAGCGATTCTCAACAGACACGATTCAGTTGGCGAAATCCTCGTCAATGCCGGAGCCGACCCGTCCGGCGTGGATCGTGACGGAGACACTTATCTCTATCTGGCTATCCTCAGGGATCTCGATTTTACAGCCACCGCTCTGGTGAACCACGGAGCCAATCCTCATGCCATAAATCTCTACGGAAACAATATGCTTTTCCTGGCTTTATCCAGAAATCTGGAAACGACCGCCATTGCTCTGGTTCGGGCCGGAGCGGAACCCAACACGATTGGAAGCAACGGAACCCATGTCCTAATTATGGCTATCAGCCTCGGAATGGCGGAAGCAGCTGAGCAGCTTGTTCTCCATGGAGCAGATGTGAACATAAAAGACCATAACGGTTACACCGCTTTAAAACGGGCTGAATGGAGAGGATATTTCAATCTGATCGAACTGATGAAGGAAAGGGGCGCGGAATAAAAAGACTAAAGGATAGGCCCCATTATGATCTGTCCTTTTTCTTTATCCATTTTTACCAGCACTCTCGTCTGATCGCTTTCCACTTTTAATTTCAAATGCCCCACTCTTATCTCTGTTCCGGCAAAAAGAGTCCCGTGTACTTTGATGTAAGCTTCATCACATGCACAGAGATTTTTCGCTAAGGTTTCAATCTCTTTCTCCTGCATTCCGGAAGCTTCTTCCATTCGGGAAATGAGCTCTTCTGGAGGATTGGGACGATTCTTCATTTTTTGTATTTTTTCCAGCAGTACTTCATGACGGACTTTCATGTTTTCTAGCTTTCTGTTTTCAACAAATGAAACGCCGCACCACAATATCGACGGAGCACAGTTCTCCCGCCCGATATTATAGGCTTCAATGGCTTTTTCAGCCATAATGGTACTGGATACGATTATGCCCTTCTGGCCCATGGACAATTTTCCGAGAGTGTTGATATCCGCACTCATTATAGAAGTTGAAACCGTTATTCCCGATCTTGATTCCACTGTACCGTATTCAATAAATTTGGCTGTAACCATGCCGTTTGCCCGTATGAGAGCATTTCCCCGGCCTTTAACTCCCAGATCAAGATTCAGATCACCGCGGCAGAGTACTTCGGCATTTTTGACAAGTTGCTTGCAACGGATGCTTTTTCCGGCCGCGACACGGAAACCATCCTGAACTCCGCCTTCGATAATCAGGTCTCCGGCAAATGAAACGTTACCCGTGTGGTAATCTACATCCGAGGGTATTTCCAGAACCTCGGTTACGGAAATATTGTCTCCTTCGATGACAAAACGACCATGAGCCATGGAGACGAGAAGTTCTCCGCGAGGTTCCAGATTCTCTCCTGCTTTGAAGATTTGCATATCCTTGTTTTTAAAAGGAACGGCCGCACCTGTGACATCTTTTCCCTCGACGCCGGCTCTATAAGGGAATATTCTACCTACAGCCTCCCCTTTCTTGACCATAACAAAAGGGCTGCTTTCTTTGTGGTCCACCGAACCATCTGCTCTGACTACGGTTTTTTCTCTGTTAAAAAACTCCGGTTTGAGATTGATGTGGGGAGGAGACGCTTTGACAGGCTTTGTTCCTTTGGCTATGGGAACATTTTTAACAGCTTTCTGCTCGCTATTGCATTGTTCTATAGCTTTGAGGATATTTTCATCAATAATACCATAGGAGATATTATTGGCGTTCAGAGCGGAATCCGCCTGGACTTTCTCCAGAGGACGTCCTTTCCCCGTTGCGGGGAAAAAGGATGCAAAGGCTTCCATTTTATCTTCTGAGATCTCGATTGCCACATAACCATCGCTCCGGTCATCTATAATCTTCTCACTCATATCCCGTTTATTATCGGAAATTACATTTATAAACTGAAGAGAGGAGTCATTTGTCAGAAGCCGAAGAGATCACTGTAAATAAGAATCAAAAAAAATTACAAAATAAAGTATATTTATTCAATATTTCACTTGATTAACAGATCATTTACGGCTATTTTATCCTAAAAATAGAATATTTATACATGGAGTACGCTCTTGAACGATAGAAGAACCAGATTGGTGCAGATAAAGAAGATAATCAGGGAAAATCATGTTTCCAGCCAGGAACAGCTTTTGAAACTGCTCGATGAAAACGGTATTTCTGTTACCCAGGCGACCTTGTCCAGAGATCTGAAAATGCTTAATGTCAGCAAGATCTCAAACGAGAAGGATGGGTACCATTATCACCTTCCATCGGAAAAAGAGGAGAAGGAAGCTGAGAAATACCTGGTCGAAGATATTGCGCGAGGTTTTCTCTCCATAGAGTTTTCGGGAAATCTCGCAATTTTAAAAACCCTCCCGGGACATGCCAATACTGTAGCGATAGCTCTTGATAAACTGGAAGGTCTTCCCATCATCGGAACAATCGCCGGAGACGACGCGATTTTAATCGTTCTGAAGGAAAATGAAAGGGAAGAAACTGTAATTGAAGCTCTGGTAAGCAGAATACCGGATCTGGAGCATGAATTATGAAAGCGGCTGTACTGGGAGCCTCCGGTTATACGGGCATGCTCCTTCTGAGACTGTTGAGCAGTCATAAAAATATAGAATCACTTATTGCCGTTTCCACGACAAAGACAGGGGAAACTATCGAATCGGGAGATCCGGGCCTTTTCGGAAATATCCCCGGACGATATATAGGTATCGATGAGCTGGAATCCGCAGAACCGGATGTAATTTTTTCGGCTCTGCCCCATCTTGCGTCTCTTCCTTTTTACAAGGGTTTTATCGGTAAGGCCGTGATTATCGATCTATCGGCCGATCTTCGTTATGAAACAAAAGAGGGTTTTGAGAAAGCATACGGAACCGAACACGCCGCACCGGAATTTATAGGGAAAGCGGTTTTCGGTCTGTCTGAATGGTACAGGGATAAAGTGAAAACCCACGACTTGATCGCCAATCCCGGTTGTTATCCGACCTGCACTCTTCTACCTCTTCTGCCTCTTCTGAAAGAAGGAATTGTTGAAGGAGATCTGACGACGACGGCTCTGTCGGGCATATCCGGTGCGGGGAAAAAAGCGGCCATCAATAACCTCTTTGTTGAAAGAAGCGAAAACTGCAATGCCTATAATCCCGGGAAAAAGCACAGACATCAGAGTGAGATCCAGAAAGAACTGGACTATACGGGAGTGAAAAGCAACTTGCTCTTCACGCCTCACCTGGTTCCCTTAAGACGCGGCATGTTTGTCACGACAACAGCCTATCATAACGGTTTGAACCATGAACAGCTGAAGAATGTTTATAGCGAATACTACGGGAAAGATCCCTTTATAAAGATAAACGGTTCATCCATACCGGAAACATCTCATCTCTGGGGTTCCAACCGCTGTGATATAGGTTGGGAGATCTGTGATGACAGAGTGCTTCTCTTCTCCGCGATCGATAACCTGATGAAAGGAGCTTCGGGGCAAGCCATACAGAATATGAATATCCGTTTCGGATTTGATGAAACAACGGGACTGCGCACATGGGGAGATCTATGATATGAGCAAGCCTCTTATGATCATTAAAACCGGAGGAAGAGCCGCTGAGAACAGCGGGGCTCTCCGGCATCTGGCGGAAGAGATAAAGGAATTGAGCCGCAGTTACGATTTCCTGCTTGTCCACGGAGGAGGAGCCGCCGTTTCAGCTATCCAGAAAACCTATGGAATCGAACCTGTATTCAAAGACGGGATAAGAATGACTTCCGAAAAAGAAATGGATCTTGTAGATATGGGGCTGGCCGGTCTGATGAACAAAAAAATTGTCCGTCTCTTCAGCAGCTGCGGGCTGCTTTCCGTCGGGATAAGCGGGGCAGACGGTTCCATGCTGACCGGAGAGCCGATCGGTGAGGGAAGCCGGACGGGAAGGATTACAGGTTCGGATAGAAAGATTATCGATTTACTGCTTCAAGGGGGCTTTACTCCGATCGTCTCGCCGGTCTCATCCGATTCCAGAGGCGGCGCATTGAATATCAATGCCGATGAAGCGGCTCTGGCCCTGGGCATAGCCTGTAAAGCTGACACGATTGTGTTCCTCTCCGATATTCCGGGGATTCTCAATAGCGGAGAATTAATCGACAGGATCAATGAACCGGAAGCGGATAGGTTAATTGAGCAGGGCATAATCAGCGGAGGTATGATTCCGAAAGTCCGGTCGTCGCTGAAAGCCCTGCACGAAGGGGCGGGAACAGTCGTTATCGGAGAATATATAAATCAGGGTGATTTGAACAATCTTCTGAAAGGAAATAAAGGGACAAAAATATGGCTGAAATAAAAAAGGCATTGACGAAGGAACATGGTTTTCCCAAAAACTATTCCGATGAATTCCTGATCCTGGACAAAGGTGAAGGTGTTTATGTTTTTGATGTGGCAGGAAAAAGATATCTGGATTTCGGCTCGGGGATAGCTGTAAATGCCCTCGGATACGGAAACAAAGAAATCGCTGCCATCGCATCGGCCCAGATGGAGAAACTGGTTCATGTCTCCAATCTCTTTACGACCGAACCGGCTTTGAAGTTCGCTTCAAAGCTTGTCGATGGAAAGAGATTCAGCGCCGTCCACTTCGGGAACAGTGGATCGGAAGCCAATGAAGCGGCTATCAAATATGCCAAATTATGGTCAATAAGGACTAAAGGTCCTGAGTGTTATAAGATCCTCTCGTTCTCCGGAGCATTTCATGGTAGAACCATGGGCGCCCTTGCCAGCACTTACAATAATAAATACAAAGAACCTTTCGGACCGATGATTCCCGGAGCGGAGATTATCGAATACAACAATGTTGAAAAGCTGAAGGAAAGCCTCAATGAGTCTTTTGCCGCTGTAATTGTCGAAGTGGTACAGGGCGAAGGCGGTCTGAGGTCACTTTCAAAGGAATTCGTCTCAGCCCTGAACGACATCTGCAGGAAACATAAAGTCCTGATTATCGCCGATGAGGTTCAGACCGGAATGGGACGGACCGGAGACCTCTTCGCGTGCGATGGAGTCGGCCTCGATGCCGACATCATCACGCTGTCCAAGCCGCTGGCGGGAGGGCTTCCCCTCTCGGCGACTTTGATTCCCGATTACGTGAACGAAAAAGTGAAAGTCGGAGAACACGGCACGACCTTCGGCGGAGGACCTGTTACCACTGCGGTTGCATCCTATGTATGGGACATGATCACCGGCGAAGGGTTTCTTGAGGGTGTTAAAGAAAAATCAGCTTTTCTGACAGGCAAGCTGGAAGACTTGAAAAATAAATACAGTTTCATCAAGGAGATCCGGGGGAAAGGACTGTTGCTCGGTCTTGAGATTGATGAGAACGATAGGGTTGATGTACTGAAAATTATGGGAGAGGCGCGGGATAAAGGTCTCCTGCTTCTGAAAACAGGAGTGAATGTTCTGCGTCTGGCTCCCCCTCTTGTAATCAGTCAAGATGAAATCGAAGAGGGAATTGCCATTCTCGATTCGGTCTTAAAAGAATTGAAACAGAAATTGTAATTTTGAAGAAAATATATTTTACGCGCTAAGGAGAATTATATGGGTGCAATTAAAAAAATTGCTCTTGCCTATTCAGGCGGACTTGATACTTCAATCATCATTCAATGGCTGAAGGAAAACTACGATAACGCTGAAGTTATCGCTATCTGTACCAATGTCGGACAGGATGAGGACTGGGATGCCGTAGAGCAGAAGGCTCTCAATGCCGGTGCATCAAAATACTATCTTGGAGATCTTCGAGAAGAATTGGCTTCCGATTATATTTTCCCTATGGTAAGAGCCGGTGCCGTTTACGAAGGACAGTATATGCTGGGAACCTCAATCGCCAGACCTTTCCAGGCTAAATACCAGGTCGATATTGCTCTGGCCGAAGGCTGCGATGCCCTGTGCCACGGTTGTACGGGAAAAGGAAACGACCAGGTCCGTTTCGAGCTGACATACAAAGCTCTTGCACCTCATTTGAAAGTTATTGCGCCCTGGAGAATCTGGGATATCAAATCCCGTGAAGACGCCATTGATTTCGCCGAGAGCCGCAATATTAATCTCGGAGAAATCTCCAAAAAGAATATCTACTCCAGAGACTGGAATATCTGGCATATGAGTCATGAAGGCGGAATACTGGAAGACGCCTGGAACCGGCCGGAAGAGAGCATGTTCCGTCTGACAAAATCTCCCAAAGAAGCGCCGGATAAAGAAACTGAAGTCATCATCGATTTCGAAAAAGGTTTTCCTGTCGGCTTGAATGGTCAGAAAATGAATGCCTTCGATATGATGAAACAGCTCAATAAAATTGCCTCGGAGAACGGTGTCGGTCGTGTCGACATTGTCGAAACACGCCTCGTCGGAATGAAAAGCCGCGGAATTTACGAAACTCCCGGAGGAACATTGCTTCATACGGCCATGCGCGATCTTGAAATGTTCACCATCAACAATGACGCATTGCATCTGAAACAGAAGATGTCCTACGATTATGCCGACCTGGTTTATGCGGGGAAATGGTATACCACGGCCCGTTACGCACTGGAAGAGATGATGAAAAAAATCACTGAATATACAACAGGTTCAGTTAAACTCTGTGTTTACAAAGGGAATGCCTGGGTAATCGGTAGAAAATCTCCTTACGCGCTTTATCTGGAGGATCTGGCTTCATTCGGTCCCAGTGATTACAATCAGAAAGATGCGGAAGGATTTATCAATCTATACGGGTTATCGACCGGAGTTACGGCTATGGTCCATAAAGATCTGGAAGACGGTTCCGGTCAGGCTGTTGAAATGAAACAGATGGCCGCCAGCTTTCATGACAAATAGAGTACAGAAGATACTGATTCAAGCCGGCCATATTGGCCGGCTTTCCTTTATTTAAGCTGATTGTAGAGTTTGAGAAACTCCTCCCGCGACCACTGGAGCTGCCAGTCAAAGCTGCCGTTGACGTCTCTGTAGTATGATTCGACGATCATGATAAGGAAAAGGTAGAAACGGAAGAGAAAGATTCTGTTAAAGGCCTTTTCATCAGCTGTGAAAGGCATGAGAGCATGTCGGTTATACTTATCGAAGAACCATCCGTTTTCTCTGAGATCGATGTATCCCTGAACTTGAGAAAAGTCAGCCGCCGGATCCGCGTAGAACCCCCGTTCAAAATCAATCAGTCCGGAAATTTGTATTGAATTACCTCTTTTTTCAACAAAGATATTACCATCCCAGAGATCGAAATGAACAAAAACAGGTTGTCCGGTTCCGGAAAACGATTCTCTGTATTTTTCCAGCAAATTGAAAATCTGTTCCTGTGACAGGGGGAGCGCGGCTCCCCTTCTTTCTCCATCGGACAATAGCAGTTCGACCATGCGCCGAAAGGCGGTATAGTAATCATGATTGCTGTTCTCCGTCATAAATGGATAGCCGTAACGGGTTCCCGTAATCTTATGCATCTCGGCCATATATCCGGCTAAGTCGGAGCTGACGGATTTTCTCTCTTCTGTTGTTATTTCTTCAAATTTATCCAAAGGCCGGCCTTTCAGCTTTTCCATTATAAAAAAATTATAGGGAACTGATGATCGAGAGAAATCATCCTTCAGAATTTTAGCAACCGGTAATGTTTTCATCTCCATTACTTTTTTATGGAACTGCACTTCTGTTTCCATCAGATTCTGCTCATAGGTCAGTATGGGAACGTCTTCCGGAGGAGAGACTTTAAGAACATATTCCAGATTTGATTCTGACCGCACGGCATAAGATGTATTATAGCAGCCGTCCTTTAACTCTTTTATCGAATCAATTTTATCGATGTTTTGAAAAATTCCGCGTATCTGTCTTTCTGTCAGAGAGGATTTGGTTGTGCTTTCCATACATGCCATTGTGTGTCGGATTTCCGATTCAGGCAATAAAAGTGTTTTAAGAGCGATAGAAGAATATGAAGATCAGATTTTCTGCCAGTCAGCGAGGCCTAGAGGTTTCGGTTTTCTTCCATATATAAGATCATCAAGAGTGGCTCCGAATCTCCTGAAGAGAGGAGATTTCCGTATAAAAAAACGGATGGCCTTATGAATGGCATTGTCGGGATGGGAATAGGGGCAAACGGCCACACAGCGTCCGCAGTCCGTGCCGCTTTTACTCCAGAAAGTGAAACATTTTTCATGATCGATCTTCCAGCGCAGGACGCCATTATCAATTTGACGTTCTCCTTTCGGAATGGAACGGGAGGGACAGACATCGGCGCATTTCATGCAATGTTCGCAAAAATCGGCGACTGAGCCTTCGAATCCTCTCGTATCCGTTATCAGCGGCAGATCTGTCGTCACGACATTAATTCTGACCCGCGATCCGAGCTCCGGTGTTATCAACAGTCCCGTTCTTCCCAGTTCACCGAGACCGGCATCCCTGGCGACCAGAGGACAGACGACTTCATAGCTGGCATCGATATGAGCTTTAGCCGAATGGCCCAAACCTCTTATGAAAGCAGCGATTTGTACAGCTATGGTTCCGGCATTAAGATATTGCCTGGCCGATTCCATCACCGTGGGAGCTTTGGGTCCCCGGCGCAAGGAGTCCCGGTCCATTTCCACTGTGAAGGCAATGGCGTATTTGTGGTTGTTGATAACCGGTTTTCCATACTTTTCCCGACGGCCGCCTATACTGTAGCGATGATCATCTTTGAGTTCTGTAATGCCGATGGAAACAACACCCAGAAGCCCGGCCCATTCTTTGATGTATCGGGTGATTTTTACCGGATCGGATTCGATTTTCATTTCCGCAACCGGCCCGTCGCAGAGCGGTATCAGATTTTCACAGACCTGAAATGAAGCGGCAGCGGAACTGTACATAAAGGGATTGGCCTGAATGGACTCCGGAGAAAGGAGCCCGGGAGCCTCTCTGAAACGATTATCCCTTTCGAGCAATTCCGGTTTTCTTTCATAATAGTCTGAAAACTGTTCGGACCCCTCCACCAGACGATTCCGGACAAAAATGACATCCCTTTCATCATACTTTTCCTTCAACTTTTCCTCAGGGCGGATTGGATTTGTCTTATAGGGGAAAAGAAGCAGGACAAGAAAAAAAAGAGTAAGTGCGGCAAGAGCATAGCTGACGATGGCCGATCCGGGAAAATTCACTATGGCGATAACAATAAAAGGCAATGGTGATATGAGGGAGAACCGAAGGGAGCGGCGCGCCGCCCGATAATCCTTTTCCGCCAGGGAAACCAGAAAAAGCAGGAACAGAGGAAGAAAAAACAAAGCAGCGACAGTATACATAAGCAGTTCGGAAATAATCATGGGCACTAGTATAAACCAGGATTTTTCATTTGACTATCTTGTCTATTCAGGCAATATCTCCTAGCTTTGTATTATGAACTACTGGGATATGCACAGTCACTCAATCCATTCGGAAGATGCCGAAAGCTCACTGGAATCGATGTGCCTCTCTGCCATAGAGAAAAGCCTGTCCGGCATTGCATTTACCGAACATGTGGATTTCAACCCCGCCGATAAAGGCTATGACTACTTTCGCAAGGATGACTATCAGAAAGCCATTGATTCGACCCGACTGAAATATAAAGGGAAGCTATCTATTCTGAAAGGTATGGAATTCAGCGAACCCCACCTCTATCCCGGACAGTTCTCCCATCTGGCCGAAGGTGACTGGGATGTGATTATCGGTTCAATCCATATGATGGGTGATCATTTCGTCGGGGATTCGATAATTAAAACATCTGATGATTTAAAGGACCTGTACAGCCGGTATTTCAACATGGTATTGGAAATGACTCGATGGGGAGGTTTTGACATTCTGGGTCATATGGATTTTCCCAAAAGATATTTCGGTAAGGAAGCCTACCCTTATGATCTGATCGATTTGATTCTGGCAGAACTGGTGCGAAACCAAATAGCACTTGAAATCAATACTTCGCCCCTGAGAAAAGGGCTCGGCGAATGCTCCCCCGATTCAGAGATACTCCGCAGATACGCCCTTGCCGGCGGAACAATGGTAACCCTGGGCTCCGACGCCCACATTCCCGAAGATGTTGCAGCGGATTTTGATAAAGCCTGTTCCATATGTCTGGCCATCGACGGGCTCAGGATCGGACATTTTGAAAAAAGAAGATTTGTTAAAGATAGATAAAAAAAAGAACGGCTTTGAAATGAGATTTCAAAGCCGTCCAATGAAAAAAGTTTTTATCACGTGCACCGGTCAGTAGAGACCTGTAAAAGAACCGACTGTATAAATCACCAGTGAAACTATGATCGTTGTGAACACTGTCATAATTATTCCCGATTTTGCAAAATCGCGAATCGAAAAATACCCCGCTGAATAGGGAATAACATTGGTCGGGCTCGATGTTACCAGAATGAAAGCCAGAGATGCCGTAATGGACGCCGGCAGTGTTATGGAGAGCGCATCAAAGCCCAGATTATCAGCCAGTGCGATCATGATCGGTATGACAATCGTCGCCGTGACGCTGTTGCTCGAAAGCGCCACTTTCAGAATCATTACGATAAGAACTATAGCCCCCACTCTGACAAGAGGAGACAGACTGCCGATACCGCCCAGCAGAACAAAAGAGAGCCAACCGGCCGCTCCTGACTGGTAGAGCATCATGCCGATGGAAATACCCGATACGACCAGAATAATTCCGCTCCAGGACACATCCTCTTCTATTTCCTTCCACTTGAGCGAAGTTACTCCGGGAAAGAAGAAAAGAGTTGCCGTAAAAAGAACCGGCATGGATGTGGGAATGGCTATTCCCAGCAGTCTTCCAAGAAGTCCGGAGGTCAGCCAGAGCACAACAGTTATGAGAAATATAACCAGAGTCAGTTTCTCTTCGCGGCTCATGGGAGGATAATTGTCAAACTCATGGCGCAGTTCCTCCCTTGTTTTTTTCAGGTGCTTTATTTCCGGTTTGAACAAGATCATCAGCAGAATCCACCCTATGGGAAGAAGCAGAAAAACAGCGGGTACGCCGAACATCATCCACTGGGTGAAACTCAGATCGACCCCGGCAATCTCTTTCAGAAAGCCGATGGCTATAGGATTGGGACCGGCCCCCGCCGGAGTTCCGATACCCCCTATAAGAGGGCCCCAGACCGATGCGATCATCAGAGCTTTCCCGAAATTGCTCTTCAGGCGGAGACATCCCTCTTCTTCCAGAATGGCAACTCCCAGAGGGAGCAGCATAGCCGCAACAGCCATATTGGTTATCCACATGGATAAAAGGGCTCCTACAAGCATGAATCCGAAGATAATCATGGCCGTACTGTTTCCCGTTCTGGACAGAAGGTAGACGCTGATCCGTTTTCCGAGTCCCGATTTGGTAATAAAGGCCGAAAGAATGAGTACACCGATAAAAAAGGCGATTATATGGTTCCCGAAGCCCACGCTGACAATGTTTTTAAAGGTGTCAACGCGGAAAACGGCCAGAAGAACAACGCCCAGCATCCCCGTTATGTGAAAGGGTATCGCTTCGGTCATCCAGAGGACCAGGCAGAAGAGAAGCAGCCCCATGGCGATCTGCCCCTCCTGCGTCAGGACTCCTTTCCCGGCATTCCGGATAGAATCGGGAATGGGAAGAACCATCATGACGATCATGACCAGCGAGGCGAAAGAGAAATATGTGATTTTTTTTCCGGTTTCTCTGGTCATAGAAGTTCCTTCAGATAGTCCCCGACGAAACGTGGTCTTTCGGCAACTTTTCCACCAACGCTCTCGATCGCCTTGATTTTGTCGACAACAGAACCTTTGCCTCCGGAAACGATAGCGCCGGCGTGGCCCATTCTCTTTCCTTCGGGAGCTGTCCGTCCACCGAGAAAAGCTACAAGCGGTTTGGTAAAAAGTCCCTGTCTCTTCATTTCAGCACATTCTTCTTCCATGGAGCCCCCGAGCTCGCCGATAATGACAACCGCATCGGTTTCCCCGTCAGCTTCATAGAGGGGAAGCATTTCTGCAAATCGCGTTCCAGGCACGGGATCTCCCCCGATACCGATGAGCGATGAAACGCCGAAACCCGCTTTCACAACCATTGCCGTGACCTCGTTCGTAAGGGATCCGCTTCTGGTCATGACGCCGATTCTGCCCGGTTTGTAGACTCTTTCAATCCAGTAGGGAAAGAAACCCATCATGGCTTTGCCCGGAGAGATGACTCCCGAGGTGTTTCCTCCGATGACCATGGCACCTTCTGAAACGGCGGCTTTTCTGATCTGAACCGCGTCGTGGAGCGGTATGCCGTCGGCAACTGTTACAATTTTTTTTATCCCCGCATCGAGGGCTTCGAATACGGCGTCTTTCGTAAAGCGGGGCGGCACGAAAAGCATGGAGGCTTCGACATCCACCTTGTCCACAGCTCGTCTTACCGAGTGAAAGACTTCGCGCCCTTCAACCTGCTGCCCCTCTTTTCCGGGAGTGACTCCGGCTACCACATTTGTTCCGCAGCCTATCATATGATTGGTCCAGAAACTGCCTTCCTTCCCCGTAATCCCCTGAACAAGAACTTTTGTTGTCTCATCGATGAATATGCTCATGACTTCTCCCCTTTCGCGATAGCAACGGCCTTGCGCACCGCCTCTTCCGTATCATAGAGAGGTACAAGTCCCGCGTCTTTGAGGATCCGGCTCGCTTCTTCTTCATTGGTTCCCCGGATACAGGTGACAATCGGCCTGTCCGGTTTCAGCCTGCTAATGGCATCGACGATCCCTTCGGCCATGACATCGGCCCGGGCAATCGTTCCGAAAGTAACCACAAGAATGACTTTTGAATCATTTTTCAGGCACAGTTCCATGGCTCTTACAGCCTTCTTGTAGTTGGGCCCACCGAATTCCAGATAATTGGCCACTGTGCCGCCTTCGTAGTTGATCAGGTCGTATACTGTGGTCGTCAACCCCGCTCCGGCGCACATGAGGCTGATATCGCCATCGAACTGGAGATAGGGAATGCCTTCCAGCGATGCTTCGTATTCCGCATCGGAATCATAATAATCCCGGGTTTTCTCATATGAAGGCTGTCGGAAATCCGAATTATCATCGATAGACAGTTTGCCGTCTCCGGCTATGATTTTTCCCTCTCCTGTAATAAACAGGGGATTGATTTCTATCAGCTCCGCATCGCTCGAAACAAAAGCTTTATAAAGATTGGCGAGAACCGCTGAGAATTTCTTCAGCAGATCGCCTTCCAGTCCCAGGGAAAATCCAATGTTTTTGATCTGAAAAGGCATCAGCCCCCTGTCGGGGTCGACATATTCGCGAATGATCTTTTCCGGGCTTTCAACGGCAAGAGTTTCTATCTCCACTCCCCCGTCCGCACAGGCGATTATCATATGTTTCGCCTCCACAGGGTCCACGGTTATGGAAAGGTACAATTCGGATTTGATATCGACAGCCTGTTCCACGAGAATCTTTCCGACACCGTATTCTGAATCGAAAAGCTCGCCGCATTCTTTTACAGCCTGAGCTTCATCTTTCACAAGGCGGATTAGGCCTTTTTTACCGCGTCCTCCCATCAGAAGCTGGGATTTGAGAACAAGGGGATATCCGGTTTCCGCACCGGCCGGTCCCAGCTCACCGGGACTTTGGATCAGAACACTTCCCGGCGTTTCGATCCCGAATTTTCTGAATGTCTCTTTGGCCTGATACTCGAATAATTTCATTCGTATCTCCTGAAGAAGTCGCCCCAGATCTCATCATCAGTCGGTTTGACCGGAGCAAACCACTCTGACACATAAGTCACATTGAGAAAATGTTTATAAGTGATGTTTTCCGTCGTGATATTGCCGCCCCAGGTTCCGCAGCCCAGAGTTGTGGTCGAAGCCATGCCGTTGAAAAAATTACCGCCGTTTGCCGGAGCCTGCGGCTGGTTGATCATAATCCGGCTGGTCCGCATTTGAAGAGACATCCGCTCCATATAGTCGTTATTCTTTGTATGAATACCGCAGGAGTGCCCTGTTCCGCAGTTATCTGTCAACCTGATGAGAATTTCCATAGCCCGATCGAAGCCCCTATACTTGAAAATAGTAAGAACAGGAGATAGTTTTTCCAGACTGAAAAAATCATCCTCGATAGCGTCGACTCCCTCTACGAGAAGTATCCTCGTCCCTGCGGGGACCTTCAATCCCGCACCCGCGGCAATATCTTCTGCAGATTTGGCGATTATGGCAGGGTTAATGGAGCGATGCCCTGTTTTGCCGGGAATCCACATCCATTCCTCCAGAGTTTTTCTCTCTTCACCTCTGCAGACATAGGTTCCCGCTTCCTCCAGTTCCTTCAGGACATTTTCGTAAATGGAATCCTCGACAATGATGGAGTTTTCCGAAGAACAGGATGTGGCGTTATCAAAACATTTGCTGAGCACAACCTTGGCTACAGCATCTTTCCAGTCCGCATCTTCCGCGATAATCTGCACTGAATTTCCCGGTCCGACCCCATAGGCGGGCGTCCCGCTCGAATAGGCAGCTTTCACCATGGCGCTGCCGCCTGTGGCCAGAACCAGATCGACCTGTTTCATCAGTTCGCCGGTGGCTTCTATTGAGGGCTCTTTCACAATCTGGATAAGATCTTCCGGAGCGCCGACCTTTTTCAGTCCCCTGCGCATAAACTCGACGGCTTTGGCCGATGCTTTTTTTGAACGGGGATGGGGCGCGAAAATGACAGCATTACCCCCTTTGAGAATCGAAACCCCATTACTGGCAGGAGTTGCCGTGGGGTTTGTCACCGGTGTCAAAGCTCCGACCACACCGACAGGTTTGGCGTATTTTTTTATTTTCTTTTCAGGAATTTCTTCAATGCAGCCCGTGGACTTTACGCCTTTTACATCGTTGATGACTCCCAGCACTTTTCCTTTGTGCTTTGCGATTTTATCCGGAACATTTCCCATTCCCGTCTCTTCGACAGCCATTTCCGCCAGGATTTTGATATTCTCATCATTATAGACTTCCCAGGCGACAGCGAAACAGATGTCATCAAGCTGTTGCTGCGAGTAGCCGGCTGCGATTTTCTGAGCCGCGCGGGCTTTTTCAACAAGTGAAGATATCATCTGCGCTGTTTCAGCCATAGATCTCATCCTCCAGTTTCTGGACCTCTTTAAAAGCATTTGTCAGGAAATCTTTTTTAAACTCCATCTTCTGGGTGAAAGCCATTGATAACCAGGCGTCTACTATCTGCGTTCCCAGGAAAGGTGCTGTAATCCAACCGCCCATTGTGATGATGTTGGCATTGTTTATGATCTTGCTCCGCTCTGCAGCAAATACGCTGTCTACGACCGATGCATAAACTCCTTTGAATTTATTGGAAACAATTGCCATTCCCTGTCCCGTTCCGCAAATAAGGATTCCCTTTTCCGCTTCACCGCTCTGTACGCATTTGGCAACCTTGGGCGCCTGTTCGAAATAGGGTCTGGGCTTGTCTTCCGACTCGATTCCGAAATCGATCACCTCGATCGTATCGGCATAGTTTTCTTTCAAGTGTTCGACAACAGCTTTTTTCAAAGGAAATCCCGAAAGATCCGATGCGATCGCCAGTTTTATTTTATCCATCCCTATTTCCTCCCCATTAGCTCTTTGGCTTTTTTCACTATATTTTCTTTTGTAAATCCGTAAGCTTCTTTCAGGTACTCCAGAGTCCCGACCTGACCGAACTGATCTTCAACCGCGACGGCGGCAACCGGAACGGGAAATTCTTCTCCCAGACATTCGCTAACGGCGCTGAAGAGTCCTCCCGCTTTCTGGTGGTTTTCACAAACGAGGATAGCTCCGGTCTTTTCCGCACTTTCTACAACAAGTTTTCTGTCCAGCGGCTTGACGGTGTGCATATCGATAACCCGGGCCTTTATGCCCTCTTCAATGAGGAGGTCAGCTGCGGCGAGAGTCTCAGGAACCATAACATAGCCGCTGGCAATGATAGTCAGGTCATCACCCTCTTTTAAAACATTCCCTTTTCCGAGAATGACTTCATCGGTATCGCTGTAAAGTGTGTATTTCCCTTTTCTCTGAAGGCGCATATAAGTGCTTCCCTTATGTTCCGTCGCCTGTTTGATCAGGGATTTGAGGGATACGCTGTCACAGGGCTCGAAAATCACAAGCCCGGGGATACACCGCATTAGTCCGGTATCCTCGAAAGGCATATGGGTTCCCCCGTTAAAAGCGGCGGTAACGCCGGGATCCGTACCGACCAGCTTCACATTCTGTTGCGCATAATTGGCCGAGATAAAAAACTGGTCGTAGGTTCTTCTGGCGGCGAAACAACCGAATGTGGCGGCCCAGGGGATTTTCCCACCTGCTGAAAGTCCTGAAGCGACTCCGACCATATTGGCTTCGGCGACACCGACATTGAAGGCTCTTTCGGGGAATTTATCTTTGAATGATCCGGTTCCCGTGGCCCGCATAAGGTCTGCTTCAAGAACGCAGATCCTCTCATCCGTTCCGGCCATTTCAATAAGCGTCTCAGTGTATACTTCTCTCATATCTTTATCAGACATCGTTATTTCCTCTCCCTCAGTCCAGCGCTTCTATGGCTTCTTTAGCCTGCTCATACGTAAAGGCCATGTTGTGATTCGTGATGACTCCTTCCGCAAAGGAACAGCCTTTCCCTTTTATGGTGTCCATTATGATCATGGTCGGCTTATCCACCGACTGACGGGCTTTGTCTATAGCTCTATCCAGTTCCGCGAAACTATGTCCGTTGACTCTGTCGGTATTCCACCCGAAGGCTTTCCATTTGGCTTCCGGATCATCGATGGACATGATATCGCTGGTGTATCCATCTATCTGCATCTTGTTGTAATCCGTAAATGCGATAAGCTTGTTGAGTTTGAACTGGGACGCCGTCATAGCCGCTTCCCAGTTCTGCCCCTCCTGGGATTCCCCGTCACCGATTATGGCAAAGACATTGCGTTCAGACTTGTCGAGCTTCATAGCCAGCGTCAGGCCGATGGCCGACGAAAGCCCCTGCCCGAGAGAACCGGTCGTCATATCAATTCCCGGCGTTCTGTTCATATCGCAGTGACTGGGAAGGTTTGTGCCGCCCTGATTGAGTGTGTGAAGCCATTCCTCGGGAAAAAAACCTTTCTGCGCCAGCGTGCTGTACAGGGCGGGACCGGCGTGTCCTTTGGAAAGAACGAGTTTGTCGCGGTCTGCCATTTTCGGATTGTCAGGATCAATATGCATTTTCCTGTAATAAAGAATGGTCAGCAAATCGGTGATGGACATAGCGCCTCCGATGTGTCCGACACCGAGAAAACCGATAGAATCTATGGTCTTTTTTCTGATATCTTTTGCCAGATCTTCGAGATCTTTGTAATTGTTTTCAGACATTTCAACTCCTGATTTAGTTACTTACTGTAAATAAATAATTAAATACAAATTATCACCCTCCTGTGATTCTGTAAAGCGAAATTGATTTTGATTCTTGCAAAAAATGAAAAAAGGCTGTTAAATGAAATATAACTTACTTACAGGAAGAAATAAATGGCCAAATCTGACCTTCCTCTCCGCGGAAACGACATTAGAATAATAAATGAAAAGCTGATTCTGGGATTAATACAGAGGCACGGAAATCTGTCTCAGTCGGAAGCGGTGAATCTCACGGGCCTGAAACCGCCTACTATTTTACGCATATTTGCCAATCTTGAAAATGACAAACTCATCACTATTAATAAAAAAACAGATATATTGACTGAAAAAAAAGGCCGGAAACCTGTTTACTATAAAATTAATGCTAAAGCGGCCTATGCCATAGGCGTAGACTTCTGTTCCACTTCCATTTCCGTCGTCATAGTCGATTTCAACCGGAAACCTGTCTACAGTAAGTTTATAGACATCAATGAAGACCATACGGGAGACTCCATATTCGAGCTGATCTGTCAGATGATCCAGAGGGGAATCGATTCAAAATCCATACCGAAATCCCGGATCCTGGGTATAGGGATAGGGGCTCCGGGAAAAGTGGATATATCCTCGGGATCAGTGATTTTTTATGACAGGATCGAAGGGCTGTCCGACTACCCTCTTCGCCGGAAAATGGCAGAGCGCTTCGATACTGAGATCTTCGTAAACAATAACTGTTCGGTTATAGCCATGAATGAATACCAGTACGGCACAGTTTCCGAGTCCCAATCTCTCGTAACGCTTCTGATCCGAAGCGGCGTGGGCGGAGCCTTTATAAATGAGGGACAGGTTCTGACTACAAAAGGTTCGACAACTATGGAAATCGGTCACACATCCATTGATTATAATGGCAGACAATGTGAATGCGGTGAAAAAGGCTGCCTTCAGTCCTACCTGGCAGAACCGGCTATTATTAAAGACATACAGGCAGTAGCACCCTTAAAGAATTTCCTGGAGATTGACAATCTCATCAAAGAAGATGCCGAGGGAGTGGATAACTTTATACGGGAAAAAGCCTTTCAGATGACCAAAGGATTAAAAATGCTCAGCCGCGTTTTTTCACCGGACACCTTCCTTATTATATCGCGCTCTCCTCTCTATGCTGAAAAACTGGCCTTTTACACGAACGAACTGATGCAGAATGATCCCTGCCGATTCGATAATATTGAAGGCCTGTCAATTGAACACTGCGCCTACAACCCCGTTCACGCCGGACAGGGTGCTGCGGACCTCGTCTTTTCCGACTATTTTACACACTGATCGCAATTGATTTATAAAGATTTTATTTGACAGGTATTTATCAGTCGTGATTTACTTACTTATCGTAAGTAATTAAAAAGGAGAATGAAATGAGAAAAATTACTTTTCTGGTTCTATCACTGACTCTTCTTGCTGCAGGAACTCTGTTTGCAAACGGTCAGCAGGATAAAGAAAAAGAAATCGTGCTGAAATGGCCCTCGATCTGGGTTGGAGAGGACTCAAAAGCAGGTGCAGTCGCAGAGCTGGTTGATCAGTTCAATGCCGACAATGCCGGAAAGATCAGAGTCGAAGTTGAGGCTCAGCCTGACTACGACGGATATGAGCAGAAAATCAGAACTTCCATAGCCGCCGGAATCGTTCCCGATATTTTTACAATGAAACTTAATCCCACAACTAAAGCTTATTACGAATCTCCCCTTCTGATGGATTTCTCGAAAGAGCTCAATGGGGGATGGGGAAAAGATTTCAATGCCGGAACAGTTGCCCAGGCAACAGTTGACGGAATGGTAAAATCACTCCCTTACGAAGTTGCCATTACACCTGTATGGTACAACATGGATCTTTTCAAAAAAGCCGGTGTTTCAAAATATCCCCAGACCTATGCGGAATTCCTCGATGCGGCAGCCAAACTTAAAGCAGCCGGATTTATTCCCACATCGCAGATGACCGGCGGATCAAACGCCTGGACATCCATGCTATGGTATTCCCATTTCCTCGCTTCTTTCGGCGGGCCCGATGTATATGCCAATCCTTTCGGAACAGATGCCTATGTTAAAGCGGCCGAAGTTCTCCTGGCCATGTACAGCGACGGCAATACATCCATTGATGCAATCGGTGGAGATGCCGGTGTTTCCGGCGGCCACTACCTGGCAGGCGAATCAGCCATGTTCATAAACGGCCCCTGGTATATCGGACGTGTAAAATCCGAAGCACCCGCTGTTTACAGCGCGACTGAAGTCGGTCCCGCTCCTGCTGCAGGAAACAATAAAGGCGCCATGGTAGGTTTCCTTCAGACGAACTTCGCAGCAGCCGCCAACGCTGACGATCCCGAAAAAGCCGCAGCCGCTGTCAAATTCATAAAATGGATGACAAAATCGGAAAACGTGGCAAAGATTTCAGCTGCTTCCGGAGCTATGTTCGCCGTTAAATACGATTCATCTTCCATCACGGATGAACTGATGGGTAAATTCATCAACGCTTCAAATGATGCATCATTCACCATCCCCCATCTGGAAGGTGTTGTAACTTCCGATGTTATCACCGAATTCGGTCAGGCTCTCGGCAAAATGGCCCTCGGCGAAGCGACTCCCGAAGAGTTCGTTGAAATGTTGAAAAAAGTTCAGGACCAGTAATCTCATCGTAGTATAATTACATTAACGGGACAGAAAATATTCTGTCCCGCTTTATCTCTCTTTCAAGGAAATCACCGTAATGAAAAAAAATAAAAATATCAAAATGATATTGCTTTTCCTTGTTCCCGTTGCCTTTCTCTACATAAGTTTTTTTATTTATCCTCTGGCATTCGTACTGGGAACAAGTCTGACTGAGTGGAATGGCATATCGGCCATGAAGTTTATTGGTCTTGGCAATTATAAAAAGCTTTTAACCGATGGAACATTCCTCCTATCTATAAAAAACAATATAATTTGGGCTTTATCAGGTGGTTTCATTCAGATACCGCTGGCGACGATGGTGGCGTTAATACTTGCAAGGAAACCCAGAGGATGGAAGACGCTGAGAACCATTTACTTCCTTCCAAATATTATTTCCGCCGTTGCAATCGCTATGATGTGGAAAGCCATTTACAACCCCATGTACGGTTTTCTCAATGCCTTTTTAAATCTTTTCGGCATCGAAGGCCATAACTGGCTGGGAGAAACAGCCACAGCTTTGCCGGCGGTTATAGCCCAGACCGTTCTTTATATCGGCTATTTCATGGTTATCATATTTGCGGCTACGACAACCATCCCCAAATCCTTTTACGAAGCCGCAGAGATCGACGGCTGCACAACTCTTCAGCAGGAATGGTATATAACCCTGCCAATGATCAGAGGGATACTTGTCACAACCATAACCCTGGCCATGGCTTATGGAATGAGACATTTCGAAGCGACATTCCTCATGACCAGCGGGGGACCTGCCCATTCGACTTCGGTTATGGGTCTGGTTCTCTACAACAAAATGGACGCATTCCGGTTAGGAGAAGCCAATGCGACAGGAACCATTCTGATTCTTCTGGGAACTGTGGTCATTGTTCTCATTCGAAAACTTCTTTCCCGGGGAGATGCCGGATCCGATTCGGTACAGTAGGAGATTGTCATGAAAGCATTGTTAAACACCCTGAAATGGATAATTCTTATATTTTTTCTCTTTGTGGCCCTCTATCCCCTGATCTGGCTTCTACTGGCTTCATTTAAAACCAACAACCTGGAACTCCAGCAGAATCCTTTCGGTTTTCCCGAGAAGTGGATGTTCGTCAACTATTACACGGCTATTGTAAAGGCGAAACTGCCCGCTCTTTTTATCCACTCCATCATTGTGGCTTTCAGCGCCGTATTCGTCAATCTGCTCGTGGCATCCATGACATCCTTTGTCATTTCCCGAGAAGAGTTCAAAGGGAAAAATGTTTTACTGACTGTTCTGGCAGCAGGGATACTCCTTCCGATTATTTCCTTTATGGTTCCCTACTTCACCATTATTCAGAAGATGCGCCTCTATGACTCTCTTCTGGCACTTATACTGGTTTACAGCGCTATAAACATACCCATTTCCGTTTTTCTTCTGACTTCTTTCATGGATTCCATCCCCAGGGAACTGGAAGAAGCCGCGACCATCGACGGCGCCAGTTTCGTTCAGAGATTCACAAAAATCATCGTGCCTCTCTCTCAGACAGGACTGGCAACGGCCGGTACATTCTGCTTTATCTATTCGTGGAATGAGTTTATCATGGCTCTTCTGCTCACTTCTTCAGAATCATCGAGAACTCTTCAGCTGGGTATCCGATTCTTTACCAGCCAGTTCGTAACCAACTATACGGCTATGTACGCAGCAATTGTCATAACAATTGTTCCGAGTATTATCGTCTATTTTATTTTCCATAACAAAATCATCTCCGGTCTGACTGCCGGAGCCGTGAAAGGTTGATAAAAAAATGAAACTGATCTCCAATAAAAAAGGTTTTACCCTTTCTCATAAAAACAGAATTCTTCTATCACATACGGAAGATTCGCCAGCTGTTTTCGCCGGAACCGGAGAGGGACACTACAAATTCAATTACGGACTTTTTAAAATCCGCGACAGAAACCTTCAGTTGAAAAGCTGCAGGGACTACAGCATCGGCGAGTCCTCGGGAGACATGGTCAGAATAACTTTTGAATGCGGTTTTATCCTTACATTCAGGGAGATTCAGGACCGGATTCATATGGAAACTGAACAGACCAACAAAGAACTGAACCGTTTCAAACTGATTCTCAAAGCTTCTGAAAAAGAACATATCTACGGATGCGGAGAACAGTATTCCAAGCTCGATCTGAGAGGTCAGAAACTGCCGATCTGGGTGCAGGAGCCGGGACTGGGACGGGGAAAAGACCTGATAACCCTTATTGCTGAATTAAAGCAGGGTTACGGAGGAAATGCCTTTACGACATATTTCTCCCAGCCTACTTTTATCTCCTCGGACAACTGGTATTTTCACTCGGAAGGAACAGCCTACTGCGAATTTGATTTCAGAAAGAAAAATGAACACAGCCTTCTCTTCTGGCAGCTTCCTGAAAAGCTCGTCATAGGGGTTGAGAAAAATGCGGTTCAAGCTCTTTCCTCACTTTCCGCTTACCTCGGACGGCAGAGAAAACCTCCCGAATGGGTGTATGACGGTATGTGGATCGGTATGCAGGGTGGCCGGGATGTCACGTCATCGAAGCTTCAGGACGCACTGGATGCGGGTGTAAAAACCGCTGCGATCTGGTGCCAGGACTGGGAAGGCATCCGCATAACCTCCTTCGGGAAACAACTCTTCTGGGACTGGAAACCGAATGAGGAATTATACCCGGATTTCAAAGGGTATATGAAGGAGCTCAACAGTAAGGGGATCCGGTATCTCGGTTATATTAATCCCTTTCTGGCTCTTGAAGGACCTCTATACGCTGAGGCCAGGGAAAAAAATTATTGTGTCAAAAATGATAAGGGTGAAGATTACTATGTCTACATAACCACCTTTCCCGCAGCCATGGTCGACCTGACAAATCCCGCAGCCGTGAAATGGATCAAAGAAGTGATCAAGAAAGATATGATCGGTAAAGGGCTTTCTGGATGGATGGCGGATTTCGGAGAATACGTGCCGGCCGATGCGGTTCTCCATTCCGGTGTCGATCCCCAGCTCTATCACAATCAGTATGCTGCCGACTGGGCGCGGATCAATTATGAAGCGGTTGAGGAAGCGGGAAAAGAGAACGAGATAACCTACTTCATGCGGGCCGGATATACGGGGTCTTCGCGCTATTCAGCCATGAACTGGAACGGTGACCAGCTTGTAAACTGGAGTCGGGATCAGGGTTTTGCCACTGTGATTCCCGGAACTATTTCCATGGGATTTTCCGGAATCGGCTACACCCATTCCGATCTCGGCGGATATACCACGCTTCTCTGGCTGAAGAGGAGCAAGGAGCTTTTCATGCGCTGGGCCGAACTGTCCGCTTTTACCCAGACCATGAGAACCCATGAAGGAAACCGTCCCGATTCCAACTGGCAATTCAACAGCGACGGGGAAACTCTCTCCCACCTGGCGCGAATGACAGATATTTATGTAAAACTGAAACCATATCACCTGACTCTCTCCGACGAGTATCAGAAAAGCGGAATTCCTCCGGTCCGCCATCCATACATTCACTATGAGAAGGACAAAGTCGTTCACAAATTGAAATATCAGTATATGTACGGACGGGATCTTATGGTAGCACCTGTTATCAGCAAGGGAAAAGAGAAGTGGAAAGTCTATCTCCCGACCGATAAATGGGTCCATCTGTGGAGCGGAAAAGATTTCAGAGGCGGATGGTCGACTGTAGAGTGCCCGATCGGTCAGCCTCCGGTTTTCTATAGAAAAAGCTCTGAATACTCATCGCTTTTCCAGGACGTCGGACAATGCTGAGAGAGCTTAACGAAGCAAACAGACCTTTGACTATTCTGCCCCACGATTCGCAGGCTTTGGATCGTTATGGCAGAATTATTAATGGCATAGACTGCAGCGATATGATTGATCCTTCCACAGAATCGGCTCTACCCGAGAATCCCGCTTATATAAGGGACCTGGAAGAATTGCGAAAGCTGAACTCTTTCGATGAGATAAGCCGCGAAGTCTACGGGGGCAGAATGGCTCTTCAAGCCGGAATCTGCTTTGGCTACAACGACAGGATGAACGGCATGGAGTATCACGAAGGAAGCGAAGTCATCGTAGCCATAACAGACTGCGTTCTTATTCTGGGACGTTGCGAGGATATCCATAACGACAGTTGGGATTCCTCATTGGCCGAATGCTTCTATCTTCCGGAAGGTACGGTGATGGAGCTGTACAGCAACACTCTTCACCTCGCCCCCTGCCGGACGACGGATTCTCCGTTCTGCACAGTCATCATACTTCCCGAAGGCACCAACAGACCTCTGGAAAAAAGTGAAAAACCAGGGGAAACCACCTATTTTATGGAAAATAAGTGGCTTATCTGCCACAGGGAATCCCCGGCGGTTCAGCGAGGAGCCCATGTGGGAATAGAGGGAGAAAACATCCGGATCAAAACTGTATAATGACAGAAGGGAGCCTGATTTAAACAGGCTCCCTTTTTTTAATGACAGCCGCAGGCGGGACCTTTACCGGAGGCTTTGCTATAGGGACAGCCCACGCATTTAACCCCTTTACGTTTCTCCCTTACTATTGTCAGAACAGATAAAGAGAGAATCGATATAATAATTAAAGAAACTATTAAATTTGCCATATGCACCTCCTAAAAACTCATTTTCAGCTGAGGAACTGTTTCTTTATCATCACGCTTCATAAGATAGGCGAAATAACCGCTGATAAGCAGAACAAATGCCAATCCCGGAAGGAACCCGGTGCCGACAGCTCCGGTTGTTATAAGGGTTCCGATCTGATATGTCAGGAAAGAAAGGGAATAACCCATGGAAAACTGAAAACCGATTCCCGCCCATAGCCACTTGCGGCTGTTCATTTCCGAATTCATCGCACCGATAGCGGCAAAACAGGGAGGCGTAAATAGATTGAACACCAGATAGGATAAGGCCGCGACAGAGCCGATACCCATTATGGAGGCCACATCCGCCCCGCCGGAAACAAGGGCCAGTTCTTCCGTGTCGATAAAGTTTGTAATGCTGTACACAACCGCCAGCGTTCCCACGACGTTTTCTTTAGCGATAAAGCCTGTTATGGCTGCAGCGGCCAGCTGCCAGACACCGAATCCCAGAGGAATCAGAAGAAAAGCGAAGGGATTGGCCAGGCCTGCAAGAATGCTTGTGCTCTCGTCTCCCTCAGCCACCATTTGAAATTTCCAGTTAAAAGACTGCATGATCTGAATAACCGCATTGCAGAGAAGTATGATTGTCCCCGCTTTGACAATAAATGCTTTCCCTCGCGCCAGCATGGAGGATGTCGCCCTTTTAATACTGGGAATCCTGTATTCAGGAAGCTCCATAATAAAGTAGGAACGTGCGTTTGTATCTCCTGTTATCCGGACGACAATTAAAGCCCCGGCTATAATAATCCCGATTCCTGTGAAGTACATGGCCGTACCGACCCATGCGGCATCTTTGAAAAAGACTCCGGCAAAAAGGGCGATGACAGGTAATTTGGCTCCACAGGGCATGAAAGGGGTAAGCATGGCAGTGGTTCGACGCTGTCTTTCATTTTTAATGGTCCGGGTTGCCATGATTCCGGGGATGGCGCATCCCGTGCTGATGATCATGGGAATGATCGACTTACCGGACAATCCGACTTTTTTAAAGAAGCGATCCATTATCAAAGCGACCCGGGCCATATAGCCGACATCTTCCAGAATGGCGAGCAGCCAGAAGAGAACCATGATCAACGGCAGAAATCCGACGACGGCTCCGACGCCTCCGATAATGCCGTCCAGCAGAAGAGACTGCAGTATGGGAGACACTTTTCCATCGATCAGACCTTCGACGAACACATACAGCCCATCGATCCAACCCACGAGAAGATCTGCCAGAAATGGTCCCGCATAGGTTTGCGATATGGCAAAAACAGTCCACATGACCATGGCGAAAACAGGTATTCCCAGCCACTTGTTGGCGAGAAACCTGTCCACTTTATCCTGCAGGGCATATTTATCTGAGCCCTTTTTTCTCATTTCCACTTTATAGACCAGATCATTGACAAAAGAGAATCTGTCCCTGTCCGCATCATCGACAGAAGAAGGATCGAATAAGTTCACCTTAGGACTCCGGAAGGGGGAAATCTGCTGACTCCCTACCCGGCCCGCCGATTCGCTAATCAGTTCAACAAGACCGTTATTCCGTCTCTTCGTCGATACAGTATTGACAACGGGACAGCCCAGCAGAACCGAAAGCTTTTCCGAATCGATGGTGAGATTTCTTTTCAGCAGAAGATCGCTTTTATTCAGAGCCACGACAAGGGGAATGCCGAGTTCAAGGAGCTGCGTCGTAAAGAAAAGACTTCTGTTCAAGTTCGAGGCATCAACTACATTGATTATGACATCGGGTTTCTCATTTTTGACAAAACCGCTTGTTATGCTCTCTTCCGATGTAAAGGGAGATATGGAATAAGCTCCGGGAAGATCCACAACCGACATGGAGACTCCCGTCTTGTTCAGAGCTTTTTTGACAGCACCTTCCTTTTTCGCAACGGTGACTCCTGCCCAGTTTCCCACATGTTCGATCCGGCCTGTTATAGCGTTAAACAATGTCGTCTTTCCGCTATTCGGATTTCCAGCAAGTGCAATTTTCATTTTTCCTCCATATATATAAAACCGTAAAAAACGATATTCAATTGTTAGCCATGGGCAACTTTAATACAAAAAAAATAAATGAGAACTTCATCCCCATTTTATATGATTATAACTTCGGCTAGATCCGAACCGATACTGTATCTGGCATTTTTAACGGAAATGACAAGATTCCCCGCCAACCTGGAAATGATCTTCACTTTTTCACCCTCATAACACCCCAGGGAAAAGAGAAAATTCTTCAATTCCGGATCATCAGTTTTGATATCCGATATGATGTACTCGGTATTAACACTTCCTTCAGATAGATTCTTTATCATAATATTCCCATCAAGCATAATATCCGCATAAGCTTCACTCATATTTCATCTCCTAACCCTTATCTGAACAGAATATCCTGTGATTCCAGATATGTTTTTGCCGCTTTGATAAAACTATCGGTAACGATATGCTCCATCCTGCAGGCATTCTCCTCCGCCTCGGACTCTTCCAGATTCAGACTGTGCATGAGATATCGTTTTATCAGTTCATGCTTTTTGTAAATGGAAGAAGAAAGCTCCATCCCTCTCTCCGTAAGAGTAATGGTTCCATAGGATTCTTTGTATATGAAGCCCCGCGTTTGAAGTTTCTTCATTGCTTTTGTTACGCTTGCCTTAGAGACTCCCAACTCTCTGGCTATTTCCACGCCATGAGCGTGCCCATGACTTTTCTCAAGCAACAGGATTGTCTCCAGATACATTTCCAGCGATTCGGAACTTACCAATGTTTACCGCCTCAGATTGTTAACCTAAGGAAACTTTAACTCATACTGGAGTTTAAGTCAATAATTATCGATTCGATTGCATAAGTCACATGGGAATTCCGGCGCGGCGGAAATCTTCAGAGATCCGATCCATAAATCCCTGATCGGGGGCTAATGTTCCACCTAATTTATACAACAAGCCTTCCTGCTCCCATTTCTCCTCACCCATTTTGTGAAAAGGGAGAAACTCAAATTTCTCCAGAGAGGGAATGTCTGTCAGAATTTCTTTCAGAGCCTCCAGGTTTTCACGGCTGTCTGTTAAACCGGGAACGACGACATGCCTGACCCACAAAGGTTTACGGGACTGCTTCAGGTATTCGAGAATCGCTCTCGGCCGCTCTGCCGTAATCCCTGTTAAATCTCTGTGCTTCTCAGCCAGAGCAGTTTTTATATCCAGAATAATCAAATCCGCTTCGTCGAGACAGTTCCTGACCCGCTCCGGATTTCCGTATCCCGATGTATCGATAGCCACTGTCATACCTTTTTCATGAGCGATGCGTATAACATCAAGCACAAATTCCGGTTGAAACAGAGGTTCGCCTCCGCTGAGAGTGATGCCTCCCCCGGAAGCTTTCATATATGTCCGGTATTTCCAGGCTTCATCAACAAGCTCCTGCGCAGTCATCTCACGCCCTTTCCCGACAGCCCAGCTGTCGGGGTTGTGGCAATAGAGGCAGCGGAGGGGACAGCCCTGCAGAAAGGCGACAAACCGGATGCCCGGCCCATCGACCATGCCGCCCGTTTCCAATGCGTGAATTCTTCCCTTAACTGTTCCCATGATGCCTCCCTTTTTCAGATGACCTGATGGAATGTCCGGTTGATGACATCCAGCACATTAATCTTGACATGATATCCACCGTCGAGATTTGAATGGTGTTCAGAGGAGAAATATAATTGCATTAACCCTATCTGCGGGCCTGATTATTACAGATTCATGCCGGCTTTAAACTCATCGGCGATTCTCTCAAATACTTCCTCGAATGTCCCCGCTCCGTCGATCGTGACCGAACCGTAAAGAGATTTGTACTTCTCCAGAACGGGAAGCGTCGTCTCTTCATAATCGCGCAGACGCATCAGTATCTTCTGCGTATTGCTGTCATAAGGTTTCTTTTTATCCGTATCACGTCTTTTGTCCAGCCGATTGATGAGCTCCAGGGTCGGAACCTCGATTTCCATGATCTGGGAAATTTTGGAGTCTCTTTTCTTGAGCATCCCGTCGAGCATATAGGACTGCACCAGAGTTCTGGGAAATCCCTTGAAAATATACCCCTTTACATTACCGCGGGATTTTTCGATCTTTTCCTCGATCAGCTGAACAACCACATCATCGGGAACCAGCTCTCCGCTGTTGTAGAAAGATTCAATACTTTTCCCTATTTCCGAGCCTTTTTCAATTTCTTCAGCCAGCATAGGTCCTGTCGCGATATATTCCAGCCCGTATTTTTCGGCCAGGGCTTCTCCGTGGGAACCTCTTCCCGAACCGGGATATCCGAATAACACGACATTATAGAGACTGTGCTTCATCTCTTCCTTGAGAATATCTTTTATCTGGCCGGTAACGTCATCAATGGATTTATTGCCGTCCACATTCCTCAAGATTCCTTTCTCCCGGTAAAATTCCAGTACGGGATGGGTTTTTTCATTGTATTCCTGTAACCGCTTTTTTATGACTGTTTCATTATCATCGGAGCGGCCCGATGATTTGCCGCGCTCGAGAAGCCTCCGGACTGTAAGATCCTGATCCACATCGAGATTGATCAGACAGTTGAGCGACGAGTTGTGCTGAATCATCAATCCTTCGAGAATATAAGCCTGCATGTATGTTCTGGGAAATCCATCAAAAAGAAAACCGTGGGAATAGGGATTCGTCACTATGGTCTTCTCGATAAGCTGTACGATAATTTCATCGGAAACCAGCTGTCCAGCGGCGATAATGCTTTCGGCTTCCTGCCCCAGTCTGGTTCCCTCGGCAATTTCCTTACGGAGAAGATCTCCTGTAGAAATATAACAGAGGTTGTACTCTTTAATAATAAACTCCGACTGGGTTCCCTTTCCCGCACCGGGAGGGCCGAACAAAGCAATATTCAACATATTGTATATACTCTCCTGAGAATTAAATCGACTTTAAAACTAAATCAGCTGAAAGATTCTTACAAGCATTGCTCTTGTAATTCATGCCAAAAAGTAGATTCAAAAGGTATTTTATCTTTCTTTTGACAGAATAACATTACCGTTTTAATATGACAATATATTTTTCTGACATATGATTCACATGAATATTCAATGCAAAGGAGAGATTATGCAGATACTGGTTATTAATTCCGGCAGTTCTTCCATCAAATTCCAGTGGCTTGAGAGCCTAACGGGAGAGGTATTTTATTCCGGTCTAGTTGAGAGGATCGGTATGGCATCGGGTCGTTTATCTCTGAGGAAAGGCGGCGGAAAAAGCAAAAAAACCGAAAAACCGATAGCGAACCATAAAGAAGGGCTTACCATGATTTTCAGCCAGCTGCAGAACATGAATAAAATAGAGGCTGTCGGACACAGGGTCGTTAACGGCGGTGAATATTTTTCAGCTCCCTGTCTGATCGATGAACAGGCTCTTAAAAAAATCAGAAAGTGCATACCCTTAGCTCCTCTCCACAATCCGGCAAACTGCCAGGGAATTGAAGCCGCTCTGTCCCTGCTTCCCCATGTTCCTCATATTGCTGTTTTTGATACGTCTTTTCACAGAACAATTAAAGAAAAAAACTATCTTTACGCCATTCCTTACGATTATTACAGCCGTGATGGTATCAGAAAATACGGGTTTCACGGGTCCTCTCATAAATATGTGACGATACGGGCTGCTGAAATGCTGAACAAAGATGTAAAAGACATAAGCGGAATCAGCTGCCATCTGGGGAACGGCGTTTCGCTAACAGCGATCAGACATGGCTGCTCCATTGATACGTCGATGGGATACGGAACGATCAGCGGCGTCCCCATGGGTACCCGTTCGGGAGACCTGGATCCGGCGGTGATCCTCAATCTTCTACAGGAAAAAGAGGTCAGCCCTGATCAACTGAGCGATCTGCTTTATCGCGAATCGGGACTGAAAGGTTTAAGCGGTCTCTCTCCCGATATGAGAGACCTCCTGAAAGCGGAATCAGAGGGTCATGAACGGGCTGCCGCAGCTGTTGAAATCTTTGTAAATTCCATCCGGAAGTATATTGGAGCTTATCTGACGCAGCTTGGAGGGAAACCGGATTTTCTGATTTTTACGGCGGGAATCGGAGAAAACTCCGCAGAAATAAGAAGCAGGGTTCTGAAAGGTATGGGATATCTGGGTTTCAGACTCGACGAAGAAAAGAATGCCGAGGCTACAGGAGAATCACTTATCTCCCGGAAGGATTCGCCTGTTCCCGTTCTTTTGATCCCCACCAATGAGGAATGGATGATAGCCAGTGAAGCCGAGGAGCTTCTCACATCTGAATATATATCCGAATCATCTCTCACTTTTTTAGTTGACAGCTGATAATACCGGTGTACAATGAAACAAAAGTGAGAACCGATTCGGTTATCAAATATGGAGGAAAAAGTGAGTAAAAAACTATCCGCACTTCTTTTCGCCCTCATGCTGATTGTCAGCATGGGAACTCTGTACGCTACAGGGCAGCAGGGTGAAGGTGAAGCAAAACCCATCAAATTCGGTGGTGTCTGGCCTCTCGGTGATATTACCGGGGATCAGGCGGCCAAAGCAGCTCAGCTCGTAGTAGACGAACTGAACGCGAACGGCGGTCTTCTCGGAAGACCTGTCGAACTGATCGTTATCGACAGCGAGCTGAACCCGGAAAAGGGAGCAGCGGCTATCGAAAGACTGGCAACAGTTGAAAAAGTCGACTTTTTTGTCGGAGGAATGTCCAGCGGTGTTCATCTGGGACAAATCCCCTCTCTCAAGAAGTACAAAAAAGTTACCATGTGGACCGGAGCTGCCAGCTCTACAGCTGAAGCGGCTGTAGGCGAAGGTCAGGATTGGTACTTCCACCTGCATCCCTGGGACTACAACCAGGGCAACTCTTACGTGGAAGGCTGGGACGATATCGCAGAGAAATACTCCAACATTTCCATTGACAGATGGTTCCTCGCCTATGAAGAGGGCCCCTTCGGAAGTGCTTCATTCGCAGCGACTCAGACTCTTTTCGCCGATATGGAGATCGACGGAGAAGCTTTCCAGTCTGCAGCCATGGGCGGCGGTGATTACACTGCGGTTCTTCAGCGCGCTAAAGACTACAACCCCGATGTTTTCATCTGGGCCGGATATGGCGCCGATGCCCTTCCCATAATGGAACAGGCAAAAGCTGTTAACTTCACTCCTCCCCTGTTCATCGGAGCGCCTCCGGGATGGCCTTCAGACTTCGGCGATTCCTCTCTGGCTGAGAATGTGACGCTTTACGGAATGTGGGCGCCTTCCATCAGCAAGGTAAGCGCAGTCAGCAAGAAGTTCCAGGATGCCTACGAAGCGAAATACGGCGAGACGCCGGCAACTTACTTCGCGCCTCTGGGTTACACTTCAATCGAGATTATCGCGAAAGCTGTCGAACAGGCCGGATCTGTTGAAACAGAAGCTGTTATCAAAGCTCTCAAGGCGATTCAGTATGAATCTCCCCTCGGAGAAACAATCAGCTTCAGCCCTTCCAACGTAATCAGCAACCAGGGATTCAGAAACCAGAAAATTCTTCAGTGGCAGAACGGAAGCCAGGAAGTTATCTGGCCCTTCGCATTCGCAACAGCTGAACCGGCTTATCCTTTCACCAGATAATCCTCTTTCTATCTGACATTTCGATTTCCGCAGAGACAAAACTCTGCGGAAATCAATTCTAATTCAAGCAAATAAGAACTTTTTGGAGAATCCAGAATGAATAAGAAAAAAATATATACGATTGCCGGGATAAGTGCCGCTCTGGTACTCTCCGTGATCCTGCTGATCATTAAACCGACAATACTGGTATATGGTATACAAAGGGCAGGGATTTATGCTGCCATAGCACTGCCCATGGCCCTTGTTCTGGGTATTGTGCATATTGTAAACCTCGCCCACGGGGAAATGATGATGGTAGCCGCCTACCTGAGTTATTTTATCTGTACGACTTTCGGGCTTGATCCGCTCGTCGCGGCGATCCCCACGGGAATCATCATGTTTTTCCTGGGCCTGATCGTATTCAAGACATCCATAGCCCATACACTTGAAGCCCCCGAACTGAATCAGCTGATTCTGACTTTCGGAGTGGCCATGGTACTCAGTCAGACTGTAAACCTGATTGCCACCAGTCAACCGAGAAAAATATCACTCGACTATGTTTCCGCTTCGGCAACGATCGGAGAAGTCAGTTTCGGTATATATGATTTTATTTTCCCCGCACTGGCAGCGGTTTTCCTTGCGGTGCTGATCTATTTTCTGAAAAAGACGCGCATCGGAAAAGCCGCATCGGCAGTCGGACAGAATCCCAGGGGAGCCAGGATTGTCGGGATCAATGTCGATCTGACCTATACGATTATCTTCTCTCTCGCCTCGATGATCATCGGTGTATTCGGCTCCTTCTTCATAACCAAATTTTCCATCTTCCCCGCCGTGGGAGGAACATTCACCATGAAATCCTTCGCTCTGGTAGCCATGGCCGGTATCGGAAATCTGCCGATGGTCATCGGGGCGAGCCTCGTTCTCGGCCTCGCCGAAAGCCTGGTCATGTCGGTTCCTCACGGAGCCGGATGGACCCCCATGATCTTCTTCGGACTGATCATCATCGTCATTCTCAGCAGATCTTTCAGGAGTAAACAATGAGCTCAACTGTTCAGAAAAATAAGACATGGCCTGTGATCTTCGGGATCGTCGGTGTCATTGTCATAATACTGCCCTTTTTCACAGGGCCCTATGTCCAGTCGATCGGACGGACAGTCATAACCTATATGATTCTGGCTATCAGCTGGGATATGCTGATCCGCTCGGGACAGCTCTCCTTCGGTCTGGCCGGTTTCTTCGGATTGGGAAGCTATGCGGCTGTCCTCTCAGCGGTAAATCTTCACTTCAATCCCTTTGTCAGCATCCTCTTCGCCGCTGTCGTGGCGGGACTGATGGCTTTTCTCGTAGGAGCTGTGGTTCTCAGGCTGAGAGGCATGTATTTCGCTATTACGACACTGGCTCTGGGAGAAATATTCAGGATTATAATCCACAACTGGACAAGCGTGACCGGCGGTCCCAACGGGAAACTGCTCCCGAAACTGGCCTTCGACGGCGCGTCCATCCCCACATACGCCATGATGGTCGTTTTCGCCCTGGTTATCATCGCTTTATCGGAATACTTTAAAAGAAGCAAAATCCATTATGCCCTGACAGCAATACGCGATAATGAAATCGTAGCCAAATCGAGCGGTATCAACATCTACAAATACCTTCTCATCGCTTTTACGGTTACGGCAGCCATTCAGGGTGCCGCCGGCGCCGGTTTTGCCCAGCTATACGGCTTCGTAACCCCCGAAAGCAGCTTCAACGCCAACTATACGCTGATTCCCCTGGCCATGGCCCTACTCGGCGGAATGTACAGCACATGGGGCCCCGTCATCGGAGCGGTTCTGCTGGGAGTTCTGGGAGAATTCCTGAAACTATACATCCCCTACGGTCACCTGGTCGTTTACGGAATCATCATAATTCTGGTTCTTCTCTTTATGCCTCAGGGAATCGTGGGAATGGCCGGAAAGCTATTAAAAAAAGGAGAGAGCCATGAGTGAGCTGAGAACAGAAAACCTGACCATCTCCTTCGGCGGTCTTACAGCAACCAATGATGTGAATTTCAATATTAAATCGGGAGAGATCGTCGGAATAATCGGGCCCAACGGCGCGGGAAAAACCACGCTGATCAATCTGATCGCCGGTATCTACTACCCCACTTCAGGAAAGATCTGGCTCGATGACAGAGATATTTCCCAGATCCCGGCCCACGAGCGCTCAGCGCTGGGTATAGGACGGACTTTCCAGCTGATTCATCCTCTGGAAGGGCTGACGGTTCTGCAGAACGTCATGACCGGCTTTCTCTTCGCCCAGAAAATGGGCCTGAAACAGGCCAGAGAGGAAGCCCGGAAACTTTGCAAAACTCTGGAACTGACCGGACTGGACAGAGCGACCGGAGAGATAAACATTCTGGAAACCAAAAAAATGGAAATTGCCAAAGCCCTGGCGACTAATCCCAAAGTCATGTTCCTCGATGAGGTTATGGCGGGATTGAACAGCACGGAAACACTGGAGGCGATCGACATTGTTAAACAGATCGCCACAGAGAGAAATCTCGCCGTTGGAGTCGTGGAACACGTTATGGGGGTCATAACAAAACTGACCCACAGCGTAATCGTCCTCGACACAGGCAGGATCATTGCTTCAGGGCCTTATAAGGAAGTGGCGCAGAACGAACGTGTGAAGAGCGCCTATCTTGGAGGTGGTGCATAATGCTTGAACTGAAAAACATAAGCTGCTCCTACGGCAGAATGCCTGTCGTCAGAGACCTGACCCTGAAAATAGAAGAAGGTTCCACCGGGCTTTTCGGACCCAACGGAGCGGGAAAAACCACAATAATCAATGCGATTCTGGGTTTAGTCTCCTTAAAAACCGGCTCAATCAGTTTCAGAGGTATCGAGCTTAATAAACTGAAAACTCATGAAAGAGTCCATCTCGGAATCTCTGTTGTCCCCCAGGAGAGAGAGCTTTTCCCCTTAATGACTGTTTATGAGAACCTGATCGTCGGAGGACAGAATGTCCCCTCGGCCCGGGAGCACGTAGAGAAAACATTGGAAGAAGTTTGTGAAATATTTCCCATTCTGAAAGAGCGCTTCGAGCAGAAAGCGGGAACCATGAGCGGCGGTCAGCAGAGGCAGCTTGCCGTAGGACGGGCCTTGATGGCCAAACCGAAACTGCTGATTCTCGATGAGCCGTCACTGGGGCTTCAGCCCTCTATCGTACATGACCTTTTCACCATTCTGAAAGATATGAAGAAAGATGTTTCCATAATGGTTACCGAGCAGAATGTCCGGGAGAGCCTGAGAGCTGTGGACACGGGCCATATCATGGAGAACGGCGAAATCATCATTACCGGTACGGCCGACGAACTTTCCAACAATCCCGAAGTTGAAAAAGCCTATATGGGGCTTTAGGAGTTAACAATGAGTCATGTAGGAGTCATGGGCATAGGAACCTATACCCCTGAATCAAAAATGGATGCCTCGGAAATAGCCTCTCTTTCGGGCATTCCGGAAAATGTAATCAGAGAGAAATTCGGAGTCGATTCAAAACCGGTCCCCGGACCGCAGGACAGCACGAGCCATATGGGAATCGAGGCTGCAAAGAACGCTATAGAAATGGCCGGAATCGATCCTGCGGAAATCGACATACTGATCTGGAATGGAGCTCAGCACAAAGACTACCTGAACTGGCTGGCCGGGTTGTATGTAGCCGATCAGATCGGTGCCGTCAACGCCTGGTCTTTCGATATGGAGGCCATGTGCGGTTCCATGATGGCGGGCATCGAAGTGGCAAGGTCTCTTCTGCTGTCCAACAGCGACTATAAGACAGCTTTGCTTGTCAGCGGATACCGCAACGGCGATATGATAGACTATTCGGTACCCGAAACCTCTTTCATGTTCGATATCGGTGCTGGCGGTTCGGCTATGGTATTGAGAAAAGATCTGGGCAGAAATGAGATTCTCGGTTCGGCGTTCAAAGGCGACGGATCCTTTTCCCAAGGATGTATCGTCAAAGCGGGAGGTTCCCGGAACTGGCCGGTCAAACCGGAAGACGCGGGGAAATTCCGCTTTGAAATCGACGATGTTGAGGACTTCAAAAAGAAACTGGGAGAGAGAACCCTTCCCAACTTCTATAAAGTGATCAGGGAAAGCCTTGCCAAGGGAGGTCTGACCGATGAAGATCTGGATTATCTGGCCATTCTTCACTTCAAAAGATCAACCCACAATCTGATTCTGGAGGAATTGAAACTGACCGATAAGCAGACGACTTACCTCAACGAGTTCGGCCATATCGGGCAGAATGATCAGGTTATCTCCATAGAAGAAGGTCTTGCCGACGGGAAGATTAAAGATGGGGATAATATAGTTATGGTCGGAGCCGGAATCGGTTTCGTCTGGGCTGCTGCGGCTTTGCGCTGGGGACCTGTTCTCACCTAATAAATTAAACATCCCCCTTCTAAAACCGGACAATTGCCTGTATAAATGAAGGGGGTTTATAGAGGGTATATGGCAAAAGACACGAAAGAACGGATAATGAGATCAGCTGAACATCTTTTTTCTCTCAGACAGTTTGATGATGTTTCCATAGCTGAGATCTGCCGGGAAGCCAATGTATCCAATGGGGTTTATTACCGCTATTTCCGCAACAAGGAGATTCTTCTCCGCTCTCTCAATGATAGTTTTCTCGAATATTTCGAAGAGATGCTCTCCCGCCTCGACGGCGAATCCGTCGAGGAACGGCTCCATGATTTTATCAGCATCGTGCTCAGGGTCGGACGGGAGAGAAAAAGCGAAATAACGATTTTCAGAGAGGGTCAGTACCGTTTTTACGGTTATGAAGACAAATTGAGAGAAATCTATATCAAATCTGCCGAGAAAGTCTTCGGGAGAGAAATCAGCGAAGCCGAATATCTCTATACCCTTTCCGGATTGCGTTTCTGCTCCACCAGAGCGCTCTACAACGGTATGAAAGTCAAACCGGAATATCTTGTCGATTTCATTCTCAAAGGGATACTTCATTCGGGAAAAAAGACGATTCCCCGGTTGCCCGATACTTTTAAATCTCCCTTCCAGCCCTCAGCAGAAACAGGCCAGGCGAAACTGATTCAGAGCGGTTTGTCACTTTTCGGAGAAAAAGGATTTTATCATACAGCCGTAGCGGACATCGTCAGAGATTCGGGTCTGGCCGTGGGAACTTTCTACACCCATTTCGAGAGCAAGGAAATGTTCCTCAATCATCTGGTTCTGAAGCTGGGAGAAAATACAAGACACTACCTGTCCGAACAGGTTGCCGCTGTTGAAGATCGTCTGGAACAGGAGATTTCCGGACTCTGGTACTTTCTCAACTACTTCCACGACCACCTGGAATACTATTCCATCGTACGGGAGGCGGAGTTTGTCGCCAACGAAGTGGTAAACCAGTACTACAATGCCTTCGAACAGGGGTATATGAAAAATCTGACATCTGTACCTGAGGGAGAAAAAAGACTTCACGGCGCCAATTTTCTTATGGGCCTGGCACACTATACGGGCATAGAAGTCCTGCATCGGAAACGGATTCAGGATATTAAGCCTTTCCTCCAGCGGATTATGACCCTCCTCGACGAAGGCATCAGCTGCTGATCACTTCCATAAACCGATTAATTCTTTTCGCGACAACTTCCGGCTGCTCAATTACCACGGCATGCCCTGCATCGGGAATGATTTCCATCCAGGACTGGGGTATGGCGCTATTGATGATTTCCGAGAAACCTCTATGTTTGAGAATATCTTTTTCACCGACCAGAACGAGAGCGGGAGCCATTATCTCCTTCAGCCTTTCGGTCAGATCAATTTTAAGAAATGAATCACAGAGCCGGCAGAATCCGTCAAAATATTCCTGCGGCAGTTTGCTGATTGACTCTTCCCGTTCCCTGAGTTTGCCCAGATTCTCTTCCAGATAGCCAGGAGAGTAATTCCAGGGGATGATCGTTCTGTAGAATAGCCGGGGATCAGCTTCGGCGGTCAGCTGCCAGGACTCGACAGCGCTTTTCAGCACGGGATCCAGTTCGCTGACTCCATCGATCAACACGAGGGAATCTACCTTATGGGGATAAAGGATAGCAAATTCCATAGCGACTTCCGATCCGTAGGAAGTCCCGACCAGATGAGCATGGCTTATCCCCAGCTCATCCATCAGCGCACAGAGATCTTCCGCATGGCCGGCCAGCGAATACTCCTCCCTGGGTTTTTCGCTCATCAACTGTCCCCGGAAATCGTGCAGAACAAAACGGGAGTTTGAAGTCAGACCGGGAAGAAGGGGTTTCCAGTGAGCCATGGTCATGGCCACACCGTTGAGAAAGAAGATGGCTTCTTTCCCTTCCCCGATCACTTCATAGGCCAGTCCGGTACCGTTTATATCAATAAATGAAGACATTGCATCCCACCGCCAGACCGGCTCCGCTCGCTATGGTTACAATCCGGTCGCCTCTTTTTATCCTGCCTTCTTTTACGGCATGAAAAAACGCCATGGGGATACAGGCTGATCCCGTATAACCGTATTTGTCCATTACCGTTGTGGTTTTCTCATAGGGCTCTACGAGAATATCCATCACTTCATGGATGACCGCCCTGTTTATCTGGGTGAAAAAGTAATGGTCCGCTTTTTCAAGACCGGCTTTCTCAAGAGCCTTGCGCACGACCTTGGGCCAGAGGTTGACATTCCGGTCTCCGGGAAGGCGCTGCCACATTTCCAGACCGTACTGACCCGCCTCGAGTTTTTCTTTCGTAAAGGGGATTCGCGTACCGCCTGTATAGACGCCGATAAAATCCCATTGGGTTCCGTCGGCAAGCTGGAATCCGGCCAGATACTTCTGTTCTTCCGTCCGTTCCAGAATGAAAGCGCCAGCGCCATCGGCAAAAATCGAATAGCCGAAGGCGTCGCCGGGGCGAACGAAAGCCGGCATATTGTAGATTCCCGTAACCAGAGCGTATTTGATATCGGGGCGTCCCGAAAGCATATTGGCGGCCACATCAAGGGCCGTGGTAAAACTTGCACAGGAAGAGGCAATATCAAAAGCGCAGGAATAGCGCTCCCCTTTCTGGATCCGCCCCTGAAGCAGGACTCCCGTTGCGGGGCTGATATACTCGGGCGTATCGGTCGCTGCGATAAAAAGTCCGATATCTTCCGGATCGATCTGCGCATCGGCAATGGCTGCCAGCGCGGCTTTTTCTGCGAAATCAGCCGTCGTCTCATCCATTCCCCGGAGATGAGCTATATGGCGATTGACAATGCCCAGTTTGTTCTCCATTTTTTCGGGATCAATCTCAATCCCCGTCAATTCCATTAACTCATGATTGTCTATCGGTTCCCCGGGAGCATAAATGCCGACCCCTTTTATATTGATTGATGCCATAATCTTTCCTTAAAAACTGAATTATTCTCTGATGCCGGACTGGAGGAACGAACCGACCCTTAACAAACCGGATTCTATATTATCGATATTGTGACTGAAAATATCCTCGATCCCGAAATAATGGCCGATACCTGATAAAGCGTTCGCCATGGTAACGGGATCCATTTTTTCGGGGTACTGCTGTTTCAGATACCCCTTTTCGAAGCGGTTGTAATAATCTTCAACGGTTTTATCTATGACAAACTCCGCTTCACGGACAATTTTATAGTAAGCGGGATGCTTCTCGAACATCCTGATAAAGGCGTAGAACCCCCGGATCGTCTGTTCCAGAGGATTCAGATCATTTTCCATGGAACCGGCGATAACAGAACGGGTCTTTTTCCCGATCATTTCAACCAGCTCTTCCAGAATCTGCTCCTTTGACTCGAAATGCCGGTAGAAAGTCCCCACGGCAAAGCGGGACTGTCTGGTAATATCGTAGACATTGACCTGATGAAACCCTTCTTCTCCGAAAAGCTCCACAGCTTTGGCCAGAAGAATATCCCGTGTGTTTTCCGGCGCCGTCTCATCGTCGAAGCTGACAGGACCGAAAACCTTGTCCCGGTCAATAGACATACCGCCGTACATCCCCCGCAGGAGAAGTTCCATAAGAGAATTCCGGTCATAAGGCCTTTTGTGATACAGACTTCTGATGGAAATAAAACGGACGGGACCTGTTATATAGAGATATTCATTTTCCGTCAGTTCCCTTCCGTAAACTTTTGTCAAAGCGTCGACATAAATTGCCTTCAGCCTCTGTTCCATCTCATTGTAGCGGTACTGACCTTCTCTGAAGATGGTAACCAGATCCCGGTATGTTTCGGCTGTGCCTATGGTTATGTCGATGAAGGATTCCATCCTCTCCTCCAGGGTTCCGCCGCTGATTTTTTCAAGCTCGCCCTGGAAAATCTCAAGGAACCGATTGAGCAGGCTCAGAAAGATTTCCTCTTTATTTTTGAAGTAATTGTAGAAAGCCCCGCTCGATTTCCCCGCGTGACGGCTGATCTCGGGAACAGAAACGGTCTCGTACCACTTGGCGGAAAAAAGCTGCTCCGCCGATCGGAGCAGAGTCTGTTTCGTTTCAAGCGATTTCTTCGTCAATTTTGCCATCAGTCCAGAAACTCCATCATAAGCGTTTTAAACGTTTCAGGGACTTCGACCAGCGGGGAATGTCCCGATGACGGGAGGATATGAAGAGCGCCTTTCCAGGCCTCGGCTGTTTCTTCGGCCATTTCGGAGGTTATAAGAATATCATCCTCCCCGCGAATGACGAGAACGGGAATCCCCTGAAGCCCGGTTTTGCCTGTCAAGTCGAACCGGCTGAGAGAGCGGGCGTGCCCGACATAACAGTGATGACTCATCAGCAACGCGCCGTCCACCAGCTCCTCTTTTCTTTTTCCCTCTTCCAACTGCGGCATAATGGCGCTTAAAGCGGCTTTCAGAAACTGGTAGTTGACTTTATACTGTTCGAAAATCGGATAGGATTCTTCAGGAGTGTGCAGCCCCTTGTAGGACCCGGAATCTATAAGAATCATTTTCTTTACTGAATCCGGTTTTTTAACCGCCATGCTCTGGGCGACACATCCCCCGAGAGAATGACCTGTCACAACAGCGGAACCAACGCCGAGAACTTCGAGAAAATCGAGAAGATAGGCGGCATAGTCTTCAACTTCGGAACTCTCAATCCTTCCGGAAAAACCGAAATTAGGCATATCGGGAGCAATCGTCCTGTATCCGGGGATATCCATAAGATCATTAAACCATCCGTGATACCCCAGGTTGCCGTGGATATAGAGAAGAACCGGTCCGGTCCCTTTTTCCCTGTAAAAAACCTCACATCCCCTAACCATGGCGGTTTTGCCATCGGCAGGCGGCTGAAAAGCCATCTTACGCTTTACAATTTCTTCGGGCAGATTCATCTCATCCACAGCAGACTCCTGTTGTACTATTTCACGTTTTTTATCAGCATGGCCACGCCCATCCCTCCGCCGATGCAGAGAGAAGCGATTCCGTACTCCACATTCCTCTTCTTCATTTCATAGAGAAGAGTCACAAGAATCCGGTTGCCGCTGGCACCGAGAGGGTGTCCGATGGCAATGGCTCCGCCGTTAACATTGATCTTATCATAGAGAGACTGTTCGGGCACGGAAAAATCTTCCGCCAGAGCTTTCACACAACCGATGGACTGGCTGGCAAAGGCTTCGTTCAGTTCGATAAGACCCACATCATCTAAAGACAGGTAGGCTTTTTCCATCAGTCCCTTAATCGCGTAATATGGTCCCATCCCCATATAAGCCGGATCGAGTCCGACCTGATGGAAGGCTACGATTTCGGCCATGGGAGTCAGCCCGTTAGCCTCTGCTGCTTCATCGGAAGCGACGAGAACCGCTGAAGCCCCGTCATTGATCCCGCTGGAATTTCCGGCTGTAACGGTTCCATCCTTTTTGAAAGCCGGTCTCAGCTTACCGAGGCCTTCAAGAGTCGTATCGTCCTTAATGTACTCATCATCAGCAAAAAGAACATCTTTCCGCCTGACCTTAAGGGTTATCGGGGCAATTTCATCTTTGAAACGTCCCTCTTTTCTGGCCGCTGCCGCTTTCTTCTGGCTGTCAACGGCGAATTTGTCCTGATCCTCTCTGGTAATGGCGTATTTCTCAGCGATATTTTCCGCTGTGACGCCCATATGATAATTGTTGAAATAATCAGTGAGACCGTCGGAAATCAGAGAATCTTTCATAGTCAGATCACCCATCTTCGTTCCGAAGCGCACCTGTCCCGGAACCAGCATGGGAAGAGAACTCATATTCTCCATCCCGCCGGCCATGACCACTCGGCTCTGCCCTGTCTGAATGGCCTGCGCGGCCAGCATGATTGATTTCATTCCGCTGCCGCAGATCATATTAGCCGCCCAGGCCGGCCTTTCCACAGGAATCCCCGCTTTAACCGAGGCCTGACGGGCCGGGCCCATTCCCTGATCGGCGGACATGACATTACCTATGATCACTTCATCGACCGCTTCGGGAGCGAGCCCTGTCTGATCGAGAACAGCTTTGATACAATGCGCTCCCAGATCGCCGAGAGAGACATCTTTGAGAGTTCCCCCGTAGGAACCGACCGGCGTTCTTTTGGCGCCGCATATATATACTTTACTCATATTCCTTCCTTTTTCAGATGTATTTCAGCTTTCTCGCTTCATCGGTCAGCCGGTCCCGGAAATCCGGGTGGGCTATGGCGATGAGAGCCTTCACCCTCTGTGCGATGGTGCCCCCGCGGAGGTGGGCCACGCCGTATTCCGTGACGACGTAATCGATATCCTGCCGGGGAACCGTCACTTTGGCCCCTTCAGCCAGAACGGCTGTTATGGTTGATAGGGTTCCGCCTTTAGCCGTGGAGCGGAGAGCGATGATCCCCTTTCCCCCTTTGCTCATCACCGCGCCGCGGTGAGTGTCGAGCTGACCTCCCGTTCCGGAATACTGAACCGTTCCCAGAGACTCGGAACAGACCTGCCCCGTCAGATCGACGGAGATCGCCGTATTGATACTGACCATATTGTCATTCTGAGAAATCACATAAGGGTCATTGACATAACTTCCCCTGAGAATGAGAACCGCGGGATTGTCTGCCAGCCAGTCGTACATGCGCTGACTGCCCAGAGCAAAGGTGCAGATGAACTTGCCCGGCCAGAGAGTCTTTTTCTTATTTGTAATAACCCCGGCTTCGAAAAGATCGATCATCGATTCGGTAAACATTTCCGTATGTATGCCCAGGTCTTTCTTGTCGGAAAGAAGTCCGCAGACCGCGTTGGGAATCCCGCCGATTCCGACCTGAAGAGTCGCTCCGTCTTCAACAAGCTCCGCTATATGCCCCGCAATCGTTTTTTCAACATCGCTGGGCTCGAGGACTCCGATAGTGGGAAGATCTTTGCTGTACTCGACGATATAATCCACATCTTTCATATGAATCTGCGTATCGCCATGGGTCACGGGGACTTTATCGTTGACTTCCAGAATGACCATGTCGGCCATTTCAATAACTTCCTGTTCATAGACATTGCTCAGCCCCAGGCTGAAGAACCCGGATTTTTCCATCATGGAGCTGACAGCGCCCCAGTAAACCACGAAATCCCCGTCTTCTTTAAACGAGACGATTCTGTCCATGCCGGCGGCATGGAGATTGTTAGGGATATAATCGACGATGCGGTACCCGGCTTTCTGCGCCGCCCTGGTGGAAGGACCGAAAAACCAGTTGTCATTGCAGAAGACGCCTTCCGATTCAGGGTTCTCACAAAAAGGATAATGCCCGAAATTCAAGCAGGAGTTCACACGCAGAAAATCGAACTTCTCAGCATGCTTATGGATTTCGCCCATGAAACCCTGGGACTCCATGGATGCCATTCCCACGACGACGCTGGCCTTGCGGGGTATCTTCCCGATCGCCTCTTCCATGGACAGATATTTCTTTTCGTATTCTTTTTTCCAGTCTGTCACAACGGTCCTCCAATCAGATTTTAAGTCCGCCGTCCACACCGAGAATCTGCCCGGTAACAAAAGCCGATTTATCACCGGCGAGGAACGTTACGGCATTGGCGATATCTTCCGGTTCGCCCAGACGCCCGAGCGCCGTATTGCTTTCCATGAGATCCAGGACTTTCTGCGGCACGGCATCGGTCATGGGAGTGCGGATAAATCCCGGAGCCACGGCATTGACCCGGACCCTGGCACCTTTTCTGGCAAATTCTTTCGCCCATGTTTTAGTCATGGATATGACGCCGCCCTTGCTGGCCGCATAGTTGGACTGCCCCACATTGCCGTAGACGCCGACAACAGAGGACATATTTATGATCGATCCCGCACCCTTTTCCATCATTTTGGGCGCGATATATTTCGTCATATTAAAAACGCCCTTGAGGTTGATATTGAGGACAAAGTCCCAATCCTCTTCTGACATTTTCTGGATGAGATTGTCTCTTGTGACACCGGCATTATTGACCAGGACATCAATGGAACCGAATTGACCGACCATTTCATCTGTAAAGGCGGCAATGGCTTCGCTGTTCTGAACATCGAGGACGTATCCCCTGACATTGCTGTTGGCTTTTTCCATTTCTGCGAAAGTGGCATCAGACACATCGGTGGCGATTACCATCTTCGCTCCTTCAGCGGCGAACTGCTCGACGATTGTCCGGCCGATACCCCGGCCTCCGCCTGTAACGACGCATACAAGATCTTTAACACTCATTTTTATACTCCTTACAACCGGACCCTGCCGGCGCCACACGCAACCATGTGAATCACTTGTCATTTTTATAATTTATGTTACCACAGATCTGATCTCTGTAAAGGGAAAAAAAGATTTTTTTATTCATGTGATTCACATGCTCTTTTTACACGAAGATACTCACTTCTCCAAAGCGGCTCTTTATTCTATAATCTCCCTATGAAACAATATGTCACTTATCTCTTCGATGCCGACGGGACCCTTCTGGATACCTCGGAACTTATTTTTCAGAGCTTTTACCATACATGCCGGACTCACGGCGGTTTTGAAGTGGATCGGGAGACCATTTTCAAGGACGTCGGAATTCCCCTCAAAGTACAGCTGATCAAACTTCTGGGAGAGATGAGTCCCGAAGAGCTGGAAGCTGTTATTGAAACCCACCGGTCTTACCAGAAAACCATTTATGAAATGACACTGCGGCTCTACGGGGGCGTTAAGGAAGGATTGGTAAAATTGAAGGAACGGGGCGCCAGGCTGGGAATCGTAACGTCGAGAAACAGGGAGTCCCTCGACACCTATCTGAAACACACGGGAATCGACAGGCTGTTTGAAGTGGTGGCTTCTCCCGAAGATACCGCGAACCACAAACCGCACCCGGAACCGGTTTTATGGGCCATGAAGCAGTTCGGATCGGAACCGGACTCCACTGTTTTTGTCGGTGACGCTGTTTTCGACATTCTCAGCGGCAATGCGGCCGGCGTGGACACGGCGCTGATAACCTGGGGGCACAACGACCCGGAGGACATTGAAGCGGAACCGACCTGGGTCATTCATGATTTCAACGATCTCTTAAGCTGATTTTTTTATTGAATAATACCATATCGGCCCTATTATTATGGTATGGCAGCCATAAAAAAAATCTTATTGATCAGTTTTACCTTATTTGCTCTTCTCTCCTGCATGACCGGTTCGGGAAAGACAACCTCTACGGGAATGGATGTCGCTGAACTCGACAGTCTCATTCAGGATATGGCGGAGAGAATCATTCCTCTTCTTCCTGCGGAAAAGGAAGCAAATATCGCCGTCTACTATTTTACCGTCAACGGCGAAGAAAGCCCCTACAGCGATTACCTGATAAACAATCTGACAACGGAAATTGCCAACAGGGCACCGCAGAACTGTCACGTGGTAAGCCGGAAAGGGCTCGACCGGATAATGGACGAGTATTCCTTCCAGCTCTCCGACCTCGTCAGCGAAGAGACGCAGGTCAATATCGGAGAGCTGTTAGGCGCCGACACCATCATAACCGGGTATATAACCCCTCTGGGAGACAGTAACAGTATAAATGTTCAGCTCATGGATGTGCATACGGGTGCGGTCTCCGGCGGTTTTACAATGAACGTATCCGGAGACATACAGCTGGGCTCCGGACAGGTCAGCGACAGAATTACCATGGAGCGTCAGTATTCCACGACAAGCGGCGCCGCGACGACTACGACCATATACGAGAGTTTCGACGGCCCTGTTACAGAAGTGATGCCGGGATTTTTCGAAGAGCACTGGGGAGAGCACATTTTGACAATAAGCGGCGAAACCGATGTCGATCCCGGGGGATACGCTTACCTCAATTTCTCTGCCCAGCTGGATACGGACGATTACAGGGCCATCCGTGAAGATTCAGACATGACTTTTTATCTGGATCTGCCTCTCAACGCCCCGCCCCTTGACTCCGATGGCTTTTATGTAAAGGTAAAGCCCTCCGGTTTCACAGGCGCTTATATCATGGTGCGTCAGACAATCGATGATGAGCACATCGTTCTGGGCGTCCCCATCAGCTTGAGACAGGGGGAATGGAATGAGCTGCGGATCCCCTTCGGAAACCTGAAGCTCCTCGAAGGTGAGGATCGTATGGACAGGGAGGAAAATATATCCATAACGCTGGGAGTTCCCTACTTTGACAATGTCGTTCAGGGGTATCTGAAAGGCATTTCTGTTGAAGGCTCACTTTCTGTTGACGAGCTCGGTCTCTATTCTCTTAAAGAAAACATGGATGATCAGGGAATCATATCGACATTTGAAGATGAGATTCTCAAAGCAGTTCCCTCGCTCCATACAGAGGGAGGCCTGTTTTACGTAGATTATTCCAACAGCGATTCAGGCATGGAAAAACTGAACAGAGGAATAGAATCCAGCCGCCTGGAATGGCGCATAGCCGAATCGGGGCCGGTTGGGAAATTTTTCACGGTTGCCGGCGAATACAGGCTGAACGATCAGATCAATACGTTCCTCGATGAAGGAGGCGAAGTTGCTCTTGTCCTCGATCTCTTTTTTGAAAAAAGACCTGATGATTTTGAAAAACTGACATTCCTCCTGTCCTCGGAAGGACTGACCACAGGTTACCTCTACCTTTCCAATCCCGAAGAAGCCGAAGCTTTCGAAACCGATATCCGCACAGGCAGAAGCTGGTCGAGGGTTTCTATTGATTTTTCTGATCTTCTTTACAGCGAAGAGGATTCGGGAGCTGATTGGGACGATCCGGTCATGATGCGGACCATTTGGCCGATTGCCCCCTCCATTCTCAGAAATGCTCTCGGGGAAGAGGGCCTTCTTGAGCTGTCTCTGAATATTGATGAGCTGAGCTGGGAATAAGTATAAAAAAACGGCTTGCTTCCCTATGGGCCATACAATACTATACCTTCAGGAGGATTAAGAAATTGTCAAATCAGTCGCATAAGGATTCCTGGAAGAAAAATTACAGCACTGCCCCGGCGCAGCTTGAAAAAATGTCAAAAATAAAAGGGCTTATAAGTGCCTTTAATGCCAATATTGATGCGGTTATCAAAATATCGGGAAAAAAGATCGGTGAAATAATCGCTTCCGAATCATTGGACCCTGTCGCCCTGCTGAAAGAGGGAGAGACTTCGATAAACAGCAAAGAAGACTCGATAAGGGGAATAATCAAGTGTTTTGCCGGCGGAATAGCCGAAGAATGGTTAATTGAAGATGAAAAAGTGTATGGCTGGCTCAACGACACGATCGGTTACGATCAGCTCCAGATGGGCGGGCAGGGAGGAATCGTAGCCAATGCCATGGCGGTCTGCGGAGTCGATCCCGTATACGTTCACTGCGCATCCCTTCCTGAAGAGCAGGGAAAACTTTTTCTCGATCTTCCCAATCTCGTTTCGGTAGACGGCGCCGGCAATGTGAAAAAAGCCTATGAGATATCCCGCAAGGACCTCCCCCTTATTCACTGGATCATCGAATTCGACAAAGGCGATACTCTTGATCTGGGAGGGAAAACCATCACATGCCCCAAATCAAACCGCTTCATCGCCACTTATGACCCGCTGAACTTCAAACTGGACATTGATAAACCTTTTGCCGAACTATTCAATAAAGGGAAGGATCCCTTTGAATATATCATCCTCTCCGGATATCAGATGCTCAAGGAAAACCTTGAAGGCGGAGAGAAGGGTCTCGATAGAATAGACGAATCAATTGAAATCGTTGAAAAATGGCGTAAAGCCGCGGCAATGGACCATATCCTCCATTTTGAGGTCGCCTCCACCCAGGATAAAGTGATACGGAAAAATCTCCTGGATAAACTCGCTGTCCGTTCCGACAGTCTGGGCTTTAACGAAAGAGAGCTGATTGACATGCTGGAAGTTATCGGAGAAGAGGAACTGGCTTCGATATGTGACAAAAAGACAACCAGCTCAAATCTCTTCAAGGGCATGTTGAAAGTCTATGAGTACACAAAATGTCCGAGACTGCAGCTCCATATGTTCGGACTATATGTAACGCTTCAGAAAAAGGGCTTCTCCGTAACGCCGGAGCAGAACAGAAACGGAATGCAGCTTGCCGCTGTCATCGCAGCGGCCAAAGCAGGCACCGGTGCCATTAACAGCAAAGACGTTCTCATGTGGGCCGCCGGCCGCGAAGTCTCCGATACGGGTCTGGGCGAATTGAAATCGCTTTCGGAAGAAGTTGCTGAACTGTTCGGATCCAACGATATGCTGAACACAGGAATTTTTGAGAACGATGATCTGGAAATCATTGCTGTTCCTACAATTCTCATAGACAATCCCGTAACGCTCGTCGGAATGGGCGATACGATTTCATCGATCTCTCTTGTCGGTGCAAGATAAAAGACGATTTTGATGGCTGTTCCCCGGAGCAGCCTTTTTTTTCCTGTCAGGGATATATCGGATTGACTTTCCGCCCCCTTGTCGTTAACCTTTCAATTACCAATGGTTAACAAATCTATTTCAAGTAGAAAGATTATACTCTCCATGCTTAGAAACAGCAGAGAACCTCTCTCGGGAGAAAGAATTTCCAGAGAATTGGGCGTCAGTCGCGTCGCTGTCTGGAAACAGATTCAGAATCTCATAGAACTGGGATACGGCATTGAATCATCATCAGCCGGATATGCTCTGAAAGATGAGGCGGATCATCTCTACCCCTGGGAGTTCCCGCAGGAAAAACAGAACTACAATGCTTTTAAGGAATTGGACTCCACCATGACTGAAGCCAGAAAAATAGCTTTAAAAGGTTGTTCCGATTTTACGACCGTAGTGGCTGAAAAGCAGAATAAAGGGCGAGGAAGAGGTACAAAATCCTGGGATTCCCGGGAAGGCGGCTTGTATTTCACCTGGATAATTAAACCCGAGCTTCCCCTGGCCTATCACTATATTTATACAATCGGTGCCGTGGCAGCGCTTTCCCGGACTGTCAATGATTTATACGGAGTTGACGCCAGAGCCAAATGGCCCAATGACCTTGTTGCCCCGGAGGGAAAAGTGGCCGGTGTCTTATCAGAAATGGAATGCTCCGGCGAAAAAATCAGCTGGCTGAATCTTGGAATTGGAATCAATGTGAATAATAAGCTGGACTCGGAAGACAGAACATCATTAAAAGAGTTATCCGGTCATTCCATAGACAGAAAAGAACTTCTCAACAGTTTTGAAGAACAATTCCGCAGAATGCTTTCAAGGGAAACTCCGGGGTCAATCAGGGCGATGTGGGAGAACCGGAATTCCACGATCGGACAAGCGGTCCGCCTTCGATCGGAACAGGAAGGCCTGTTGACCGGCCGCGCAGTCGGACTGACGAAATCCGGCTCTCTCATCGTGAGAAAGGGAAAGATTGAAACAACAGCTCTCTTCGGAGACATATATGAAAAATAACAGGAGAAATCTGAATGAATGAAAAATCATCCATCCGCATGATGGTTATGTCCTCTCTCTTCGCCGCACTGACTGCGGTCGGCGCTTATATCGCCATACCCATAGGTCCCGTTCCAATAGTGCTGGCAAACTTTTTTGTCATGTGCGCCGGTCTGTTACTGGGAAAAAAATGGGCTCCGCTATCCATGATTGTCTATCTTGGGCTCGGCTTTGCCGGATTGCCCGTCTTCTCAGGCGGAGCATCGGGTCCGGCCGCCTTCGCCGGTCCCACTGGCGGTTTTCTCATAGCTTATGTCTTGTCTGCTCTGACTATCGCGATAATCAGCGGTTCGGGAGAAACAAGGCTCTGGAAAGACATTGCTGCTGTCCTGGCAGGAATTGCCATCGTCTATTTAGTTGGAGTCCCCTGGTTGAAAATAAGCCTCGATATGGATTGGGCGAAAGCTATGACGGCGGGCATGCTTCCTTTCATACCGGGTGATATGCTCAAGGGAGCCGCCGCAGTTGCAATCGTGAAATACCTTCGGCCGCGATTTAATGACTGAGAACACTCCGATCATTGAAATATCCCGATTATCTCATATCTTTTCCGACGGAACGATGGGGTTGTCTGATATAACCTTCTCGGTGAACAGGGGAGAGTTTCTTATTATCTCCGGCCCGAACGGAAGCGGAAAAAGCGTTCTGATGAAACATCTGAACGGTTTGCTCTCCCCTTCCGAAGGAGACATACTGATCGACGGTGTTCCGCTATCCGGGGATCTGATTTCAGTAAGGAAAAAAATCGGCCTGGTATTTCAGGATGCGGACAGTCAGATTATCGGTCAGACTGTTGAAAAAGATGCCGCCTTCGGTCCGGAAAACCTCCGCCTGTCCAGAGAGGAAATTGACAGGAGAGTGCATAGCGCTCTGGATGAGGTAAAACTACTCCATAGAAAAAAGTCCCGTCCCCATATTCTTTCGGGTGGGGAGAAAAGGCGGCTTGCCGTTGCGGGAATTCTCTGTATGGAACCGGAACTGTTTATTTTCGATGAACCCTTTTCCAATCTCGATTATTCGGGAGTCAAACAGGTCCTTCACCAACTGGTGGACCTCCATGAAAAAGGACATACCATCATTGTAATCACTCACGACCTCGGCAAAGTTCTGGCTCACGGAACAAGGCTCATTATAATGGAAAAGGGAAGAATTGTCGCAGAGGGTCAACCGGATGGCCTTCTCGATTCGCTTGAGCAATGGGGTATAAGACGTCCGAAAGGCCTGAAAAGCGGAGACATGACATGGCTGAGGTAGAGTTTTTCCACTATCGCGCCGGTTCCGGATTTCTTTACTCGCTCAACACAGGCATCAAATACCTCTGCGCACTGCTTCTCTCTGTGACACTTTTCCATAGTTCGGTCCTGGAATTATCGGCTCTGACTCTGATCATACTGCCTCTGCTGGCCCTGGCTCTGAAACCATCTCCCGCCTCCCTGATAAAAAGAATGAGAGAAATGAAAGGGTTTCTCTTTTTACTCCTGCTGGTCGCCTCGATAAGGGGGTTCAGCTCTAGCGGACCGATTGAAGAGAGATGGCTTTTCAGCGGTCTTTACTGCTGGAAGATAATCATGCTTCTCATAACGGGCCAGGTCCTGATTCAAACGACCGATCCTTCCGAACTGCACGGCGCCCTATATCGTTTTCTGAGAAAAATCCCTTTTGTTCCCGCCGGACCGGCCGCCACCATGCTCTCCCTGACCATTGCGTTCATACCCCTTATATTCGATCAGTACAGCGAAATCCGTCAGGCCGCCGAATCCAGGCTTTCCGGGTTAAACCGGAATCCTTTCAGCCGGATATTCCATATGGGCCTCCCTTTATTGGAAACGACTTTGACCCGTGCCGATGAAATCTCCGCGGCAATGGAAAGCCGCTGCTATAACCACAACCCCACTCTCCCCGAAGCGGCATTGTCCCGCAAAGACATAGCTTTACTGCTGGCTGTTATTTTATCAGCCGCGACGATTTTCATTTTTAATTATTGAAAAGCCCATTATAATTATCAGTGATGATCAGTGCCGTACTATTAGCAGGATACAACAATAAGCGAGCCGTAGAACAATATCGCCGTATAGTCGAAAGCGATTACGGAGAACGTTTTATCGAAAAAGGCTACAAACCTCTTCACGAATTTTCCGTTTCCATAAATGGCGAAACAGTCAGCAAACCGCTGCTTCAATTTACGCTTGAAGTCCTGTTGGCTGACGACCAGATTAGCGATATCGTAATCGTCGGACACAAAGAAAGGATCGAAGGCCGTTTGGACAAAGTTCTGGCCGGTGCCGGGAAACCTCTGCGGATTATTGACCAGAGAGATCCGATTCCCGTCGAAGCCGCCGAGGCTCTGAAAGTGAACCGGAAAGAAACGCCGCCCCAATCCGTAGGGGACAATGTGATCAAAGGTTACTGGGCCTCCCGTTCGGGATCGGAAAAGCAACCGGCGCTTTTCGCCGCATCGGACTCGCCTTTCACCTCTATGGATTTCATTAACAGGTTTCTGGCTAATTGCGCCTCCCTGTCCGGAGACCCGGCTATCGTTATGCCGGCCATATACACAGACCCGGTTAAAGATAACCTGGGAAGAACGCCGCTTCTCCTGATAAACGATACGGAATACACCATTCCGGAAAAAAAAGACCGGTACGGCCGGAACGGCTTCCGCCTTTCTTCCATACTGTATGCCAATCCCTTCAGATTTGATGTCAACATGACAAATGTCATGTACAGCATGAGAAAAGCTCTGAATCCCAAAACCCAGATGAAAATCTTCCGCATTGGCAGGGAGGTGGGTTATCCGGGAATTTACAGCCGCTATTTTCTGAAAAAAACACTTTCCATCCGACAGTGCGAAGCTATCTGCACCGCCTTTTTTAAAGGCCCCTTTACCAGCCTTCCCATGCACGATATCAAATCCACCTACGATTTTGACGGCACGGAAAGGGAATATATTGAAATCAGCCGTATGCTGGAACAACAAAAACCCTAATCTTCTATTGAACAACAGTCTCTCTTTCAATAGTATTTATTACAAATATAGGAGTAACGTACATGTCAATAAAATACGAAAATCTCGATACTCTGAAAGCTTTTAAAGAGCTTCGGGCTGTTGAGACTTCCGTCGATCTTAAAGAGGAGCTGACAAGAGAGAGAATTCTCCGGTACAGCGCTCCTGCAGGCGGCGGATTAACTTACAATTATGCCGCTAAAGCGGTCAATGATGAAATCGTCGGAATCCTTCAGAAACTGTCCGATGAACAGCAGCTTGTGGCCAAGTACAAAGAAGTCCTGAACGGAGAGTTTATCAACACCGGTGAAAACCGGAAAGTCCTTCATCACCTGACAAGAGGACAGCTCGGCAGCGACGTGACTTTTGAAGACAAAAACCTGAGAGATTTTTACGTGGAACAGCAGAACAGAATCCGCGAATTCTCCTCTAAAGTCCACAAAGGTGAAATAAAAGGATCGACGGGAAAACAGCTGGATACAGTCGTTCAGATCGGTATCGGCGGTTCCGACCTCGGTCCCCGCGCCATGTACCTCGCTCTTGAAAATATCTACGATGTGGAAATGGAAGGCCATTTCATATCAAACGTTGACCCTGACGATGCCAACGCCGTTCTCGGAAGACTGAACTTCGAAACAACGCTTTTCGTACTCGTGTCAAAAAGCGGTACCACTCAGGAGACGCTGGCAAACCGGAATTTCGTTCTGGAAAAGACCAGACAGGCCCACATACACGGATTCAATCCCTCAAAGCATATGGTCGCCGTAACAAGCGAGACAAGCCCTCTCGCCGGTTCAGATGAATATCTCGATTCATTCTATATGGATGACTTCATCGGAGGCCGGTATTCATCGACAAGCGCCGTTGGCGGTGTCGTTCTTTCTCTCGCTTTCGGCAGCGAAGTGTTCGACCAGTTTCTCGCCGGAGCCAATGATGCCGATAGAGCGGCTCTGGAACTCGACCTGAGAAAAAATGCCGCTCTCATGGACGCCATGATCGGTGTCTACGAAAGAAATATTCTCGGATACGGGCAGACTGCGGTTCTCCCCTATTCCCAGGCTCTCAGCCGTTTTCCCGCCCATTTGCAACAGATGGATATGGAAAGCAACGGCAAGAGCGTCAACAGGCGGGGCGAACCATTGAACTATCAGACCGGTCCCGTAATCTTCGGAGAGCCCGGTACGAACGGGCAGCACTCCTTTTATCAGCTTCTCCATCAGGGAACTGATATCGTGCCTCTCCAGTTTATCGGCTTCAAAGACTCTCAGATTCCCTTCGATCTCGATTATGAAGGTTCCACCAGCCAGCAGAAACTGAAAGCCAACCTGGTTGCCCAGATCGTCGCATTCGCCAAAGGGAAAGAGGATAAGAACAGCAATAAAAACTTTGCCGGCCAGAGACCGTCATCGCTCATTTACGGATTGCAGCTCACAGCACGCTCTCTGGGAGCTTTACTGGCTCACTTCGAGAACAAAGTTCTGTTTCAGGGATTTGTCTGGAACGTCAACTCATTCGACCAGGAAGGCGTTCAGCTCGGTAAGGTTCTGGCGAAACAGGTTCTTGCCGGCGGAGACGCGATGGATGAAGCTCTGAAAGCTTTTTCCGATTTATTGGAAATCTGATTTCTCTCTTCTGGATATTGAAAAGCCCCCGGATAAATCATTCGGGGGCTTTTTTCATGAATTCTCTCCTTCCGGAACTTCACTGCCATCTGTATTTTTTTCAGGGGGAGGAACCCACCCGTCAGGAGGATCGGGAAGTGTCGAACTGTTAATCAGAAGTATGAGGCCGGAGATGAAAGATGCGGCTCCGACAGAGATCATCCCGATTCCCAGACTCTTTTCATCCATAAGGCTGTAAGCCGCCGTCCCGCCGCCGGCCAGAAGAATTCCGGCGAGAGTCAAACCTCCTCCCGAACGCTCCAGACGCCTTTTCTCGCCGAAAATCTTAGCTGTATAATAATCATCTTCCGCAGAGCCGTCCGATAGGGCGACGACCTGGGCATCTTCTTTCTCAATCATCTGATAGACAAATTTGTTTTCTTCCCAGAACCGGTCTATCTCCTGATCGATCTGGTAGACGACCAGAGGTTCGTCAGTTGTTCCGGTTGATGTGACCACCATCTGGTCCGTTTCAATGAGAACCTCCTTAATCTCCCTGGTCTCCTTGTCCTCCTGCAGAACCTGTACAGCTCCTTCGAAGCAATAAACTGAAGTAATGGCCTCATTGGTTTCGTCTGCCGAGAAATTTTCCCCGAATGTCAGGTCATACCCGAAGTCCGTACCGCGCACACCGGCTGTCGTACCGGACCCCATCACTTCGAATTTGTCCTCATCGGTCAGTTTGTTTATCTTGGCCCTGATTCTCCCATAGGCGACACTGATCGTGCCTCCGCCGGAATTACCGATCCGTTCAAAAGCGAAAGTGGTGTTTTCAGCTATTTTTATCAGGCTGGCATTTGAGGTTACCTGTATTTCCAGAAAAGTGTCTTCCTCAGTCAGAATCGTGTCGCCCTTGTAAAGAAGCATACCTAGCACATCATCGTAGTCGACTTCATAAAATGAAGTCTCTCCATCACGGACCAGAGTGAAGCCATCTCCTTCTGCATAAACGATAACGGCTGATCCGCTTTGACCGTATAGGCTGGCGGTTGCGGCAAAAAGTAAAAACGCGAATATTAATTGTTTGAATTTCCCCTTTTTCATACTTAAAGTGTATCGCCGGAATCGCCTTCTTGCAAAGAAGGTTTGTTTTTTTATAAGATGAGTCAATGACTATAACGAGAAATGCACTAAAAGACAGTAAAATCACCGTCATGGGACTGGGGCTTCATGGCGGAGGAATTGCCACAGCCCGTTTTCTGGCCGAAGCGGGAGCCCGTGTAACAGTAACTGACCTGGGAAGCCCGGAGAAACTCGCCTCTTCAATTGAGCAGTTATCGGGCCTCGACATACAATACGTACTGGGGGAACACAGGGAGAAAGATTTTACCGAAGCCGATCTCGTTATTAAAAACCCCGCCGTACCTTCGGGATCGCCTTTTTTGAAAATGGCGAAACAGATTGAGACCGATATTTCCCTTTTCCTTCAGCTGACTGATAATCCGCTGATCGCCGTTACAGGCAGCAAAGGGAAATCCACAACAGTTTCGGCGATCCATCACGTTATGAAAATGGCTGATCCGCGGACAAGGCTCGGGGGCAACATAACCGTATCGCCTCTCTCATTTATCAACGAACTGGGAAAAGACGATCTGGTCATTCTGGAACTCTCCTCCTGGCAGCTCCACGATCTCGGAGAGAGGGATCTGCTCAAACCCGATATAGCGCTTATTACCAACATCATGTACGACCATCAGAATCGTTATTCGACTTTCCGCGATTACGTGAACGATAAAAAACTGATATACCGCAATCAGAAACCGGGACAGGTCTCCATCTTTGGAGAAGACAGCTGGGCTGAGGAATTCTGCAGCGAATCGCGGGGTGATGTTTATCGTTTTTTTCAGAACAAACCATCAGAACCCATTACAGGCCGTTGCGGCTGGCTCGAAGAAAACAGAGGCTTTTTTACAGAAAGCGGTTCTGAGATAATCGAGATCGTACCGGAGACTCTCTCTGTTCCGGGAGAACACTTCCGTCTCAATATGCTTATTGCCGGTATGGTTCTCTATAAAGCGGGCTTGAAACCTGAGCTTATACGGGAGGGTTTGTCCGGATTTAAAGGCGTTCCTCACAGAATGGAACATTTCGCCACAAAAGAAGGTATTGATTTTTACAATGATTCGGCGGCCACCATTCCCGAAGCCGTCGCTGCCGCTGTTGAAAGCTTTAAAAATCCCCCGGTACTCATTACCGGAGGCACGGATAAGGAACTGAAATTCGAAGTTCTGGGAGACGCTCTGAAGGGCGCGAAGGGGATTTTCCTCCTCGAAGGAAGCGGAACAGACAAAATCATGCCCGTTCTCAGAAGAAATGGGATCAGCTGGAACGGTCCTTACAAGTCTCTGAAGGAAGCGCTGGAAGAAGCCTATAAGATCGCTTCCCGGGGAGATGCGATCATTCTCTCCCCGGGCTGTACGTCCTTCGGAATGTTTCTCAATGAATTTGACAGAGGAGACCGTTTCAGAGAACTGGTCGGCGATCTTTAAATCTCAATGGGAAAAGACGTCCAACCGCTGCCCTGCAGGGTATGGAGCTCTTTGTATCCGCATTCGCTTATAATCTGCAGGGCTTCATTGAAGTAGAAATCAATATGTTCCGGCACATGAGAATCGGCGTTGAGCATAAGCGGAATCTTCCTGACCGAAGCTTCTCTGATAATCCAGGGCGAGGGATAAACCGAATCGGTCGCTCCTCTTGAAATACCGCCGGTATTCACCTCTACGACAATATCTCTCTCTTTCAGATAATCCAGAGTGTTCAAAACCTGTTTCCGGTACCAAGGCTCATCTTCATTGAAATAACGGTTATCCCTGTTTCTCTTTTTTATCAGGTCGAGGTGTCCGAGAATATCAAAACCGCCTTTTTCCGCCATTTCACAGATAAGTGAATAATATTTATCCGAAACTCTCTCCATTGAACCGCCGTATACATCTTCAATCAGTTCAATCAGATGAGCTTCCGGACCGTCTACGGCCAGAAATTTATGGATCTCAAGTGATTTGATCATATGTACCGAGCCTATGGCATAATCGAGATTCAGTTTTAAAAACTTCTCTGACGAAGGGCCGCTCACCCCTTCAATATAATCGATCTCGAGACCTTTCCAGATCTCCAGCTTTCCGGCGTACTCCGCCTTCAGCTCATCTATATGTTTCAGGTAGACAGGCAGATCGGCTTCGCTTATTGTCCATTCGGGCTCCGACGCAATAGGGGCATGGGAGGAGAAACCCAGAATGTCGAAATTTCTGGCAAGGGCTTCTTCGACAACATCTTCCGGCTTGCCGGAACCGTCACAGTAATCACAATGAGTATGGAAATTGCTTTGTATCATGTTGTAATTTTTCCTTTTTTTTCAGATTTTGTCATTCACGAAACAGGGATTTTATGAAAATATAGTAATACTACAGAAACTTAACTAATACTTAAGATCAGCAGATGCTGAAGGAGAGAGAATATGCCGAATAAATTGAGAAGCGCTGAGACCAGGACGGGAAGAAGGATGGCTGGAGCCAGAAGTCTCTGGCGGGCCAATGGTATGAAAGAAAGCCAAATGGATAAGCCTGTCATCGCCATTGCCAATTCGTTCACTCAGTTTGTTCCCGGCCACGTTCATCTCCACGAAACAGGTCAGATGGTCAAAAAGATCATTGAAGAGAGAGGCTGTTTCGCTGCCGAGTTCAATACCATTGCCATCGATGACGGTATCGCCATGGGACACGACGGAATGCTCTATTCCCTACCCTCCCGTGAAATTATCGCTGATTCGGTTGAGTATATGTGCAACGCCCACAAAGCCGATGCCCTGGTATGTATCAGCAACTGCGATAAAATCACTCCTGGAATGCTTATAGCTACCATGAGACTCAATATTCCCACGATTTTCGTTTCCGGCGGACCGATGGAGGCCGGAGTCTCCGGATCGGAAAAATTTGACCTTGTAGATGCCATGGTCGCCGGCGCGGATTCGACTGTTAGCGATGAAAGAGTCGAGGAAGTGGAGAGAAACGCCTGCCCGACCTGCGGCTCCTGTTCGGGAATGTTTACAGCCAATTCCATGAACTGTCTTGTGGAAGCTCTGGGACTGGGATTGCCCGGAAACGGAACGATTGTGGCGACCCACGGGAAGAGGCTTTCTCTTTTTGAAGAAGCGGGAGCCTTGATTGTCGACCTGGCTGAGCGGTATTACAGCGGCGGAGACGATTCGGTACTCCCCCGATCAATAGCGACGAAAAAAGCCTTTGAAAACGCGATGTCCCTCGATATAGCAATGGGAGGCTCGACTAATACGGTACTCCATCTTCTGGCCGTTGCCAATGCTGCGGAAGTCGATTTTACCATGAACGATATTGACAGGCTTTCCCGGCAGATTCCCTGTATCTGTAAAGTGAGCCCCAATTCCCGCTATCACATTGAAGATGTGAATCGCGCAGGAGGCATTATCGCCATCCTGGCCGAGCTGGACAGAGCGGGACTGATAGACACTTCGGTCGGCCGTATCGATACACCCGACCTGGCCGCGGCCCTGAAAAAATATGATATTCTCAGCCCTGCGGCTGAAGGAGAAGCCGTGAAGAGATACTTCGCTGCTCCGGGCCGCGTCAGATCTCTGACCATGGGTTCGCAGGAAAAATACTATGATGAAGCCGATACTGACAGAGAAAAAGGATGCATCCGCAACGTTGAGCACTGTTATGATGTCGAAGGCGGGCTGGCAGTGCTTTTCGGAAATATGGCTGAAAAGGGCTGTATAGTCAAAACGGCCGGCGTCGATCCATCCATATACAAATTCAAAGGTCCCGCCAAAGTGTATTATTCTCAGGACGCCGCCTGTGATGCCATACTTGACCGTAAAGTAAAATCGGGAGATGTCGTCATTATCCGCTATGAAGGTCCGAAAGGCGGGCCGGGAATGCAGGAGATGCTCTATCCCACCTCATATCTCAAATCAGTTCATCTCGGCAAGGAGTGTGCTCTTATCACTGACGGACGCTTTTCCGGAGGCACGTCAGGGCTGTCCATCGGACATGTATCTCCCGAAGCGGCAGCCGGAGGCGCCATAGCTCTGATAAGGGAAGGGGATACAATCGAAATTGATATTCCCGAAAGAAAGATCAACATACTCATAGACGACAGCGAACTGGCGAGAAGACGGAAGGAGGAGGAAGCCAAAGGAAAGGACGCCTTCAAACCGGCTGGAAGAAACAGAAAAGTCTCTACGGCGCTTAAGGCTTATGCCCTTCTGGCAGCCTCAGCTGACCGGGGAGCAATGAGACAACTGCCGGAGGATTAATTTTTTCCTTGTCTCACTGTCTCTTTGCCTCTAGAATTCAATTGTGAGCAATAAAGAAAACGATACTTTACATTTTCTCTCGGAAGATCCGGTTAAGGATAAGATACAGAAGTCTCCCTCCATGCCCTGGAAAATTATCGTGGCGGATGACGATGAGGAAGTGCATGCCGTAACCGCCCTGGCGCTAAGCAATTTTCAATTTAAAGGAAGAAACCTTGAAATTCTGAGCGCCTATTCCACGGCGGAAACAGAAAGACTCATAAAGGAGAATTCCGATACGGCTGTCATACTCCTCGATGTTGTCATGGAGAGCCATGATTCCGGTCTCGAACTCGTCCGCTATATCAGGAATGAGGTTGAAAACGATCTGGTCAGAATTATTCTCAGGACCGGTCAGCCGGGATATGCGCCGGAAATGGAAGTCATACTCAACTACGATATCAATGATTACAAAGAAAAGACTGAACTGACCTCGTCCAAGCTCGTAACGACTCTCATCGCCTCTTTAAGGAATTTTGATGATCTTCAGCGAATAGAGCAGAACAGGCAGAGCCTCGAACTGGTAGCCGCCAGTTCGGTAGAAATGCACAGCCAGAAAGACAAGGATAAATTCGGGGAGTTTATGATTTCCAGCCTCGACAGTATCTTGAAAAAATTTGATCCTCAATGCCGTCCTTCTTTATTTCACGGTTATTTTACACAGGGAGGAGAGCAAGTAAGAATTCTGAACGGTTCAGGAAACTTCGGGACTCAACAGGAAGATCTGAAACCGGGCGATTTTCTAAATGATGACCTCTTAGCAGAATTGAGTGAGCCGGGCGATGAAAACAGCATCTTCTACCGCGAAGGATCGGCCCTTCTCCATTTCCATTCAATCGGCGGGAATGAAAGAATAGTGTTCATAGAAGATGTACCGGTGCTTAATACAATCCAAAAAAGTATCCTTCTCACCTTTGCCAACCATATAACCACAGTTTTCAATAATATTGAGCTGATGGAAGAACAGCTGCAAAAGGAAAATGAGATCAGAAAATCTCTCGATGAAAAACTGATACTGGTAAAAGAGATACACCACAGGGTTAAGAACAATCTGCAGATTATCTCCTCTCTCCTCCATATGCAATCCATAAACGTTGAGGACCCCAAACTTCTCGATGTTCTAAAGGAGAGTGAAAACAGGGTTCAGTCCATGTCACTTGTTCATGAAAAGCTCTATCAATCCGATCTTATGGCCACTATTGATTTTAACGAATATATTACATCACTGGCGGAGAGACTGATTCACACCTACAGTGTCAGCTCTGAAATCGGATTGAAAATCGAAACCGATCCGCTGATGCTTAGTATAAACACAGCCATTCCCTGCGGGCTTATCGTCAACGAAATACTGACAAACTCCATAAAATACGCTTTTCCCGGCGACAGGCAGGGGACAATTTCCATCTTCATGAAAGTTGATGGCAATGTCATTTCACTGACTATCAGCGATGACGGCGTGGGACTCCCCGAGGATTTTGATCCTTCAAAAACCAAATCACTCGGAACCAAACTTATAAGAGTTCTGAGCGACCAGATTGATGGGGATCTTCAGATAAACAGAGACAGGGGAACCTCCTACACTCTTAATTTCAGCGAATCGGCTCAAAGAGAATCGTGAGAGCTTGAAGCATTTAAACTTTTTGACTATGATTGACCGACATTTTATAGGGACAGGAGATCATTGATGTTTATCCATCAATCAGACTTCAGCGGTAATGAGAGACAGCTGAAAGTTCTAATGAAAGCTATCAGAGAGGATAATATTCTCGCATGGAACAGCTTTGTAAAGAAAAGCGGTCCGCGCTTTAAGGCAGATCTGAAGGGAATTAACCTCAGCGACTTCAATCTGAAGGAAATCAACCTCGCAAATGCCGATCTGAGCGGCGCCGATTTTACAGGAAGTGATCTCCGGAGAGCCAATTTATCAGGCGCTAAACTGGAAAACAGCTCTTTCCATTCTGCCAATCTTCAGGGCTGCCGTCTCGGTAAAGCCAATTTGAAAAAATCCGATATGACCAGAACAGATCTTTCTCACGCCGTTTTCAGCGGCGCTCAGATTCAAGGAATCAATTTTACCGATTGCCGGTTTGATCAGACAGATTTCAGGGGAACGGATCTGAAGGGATTAGATCTGGATAAAATTGATCTGAAGAAAATAAAAACGGAAAAACCCGTAAAAGTAAAAGTAAAAACAGAAAAGCAGGATCTTCCTGATGACAAGAAAATCAAATCTCCCTGGCTTATTGCCAGAGAGGAGGAAGAAGAGCGCCGCAATAACCGCCTGAAAAAAGAAGAGGAAGAGCGCGTGAAAGAAGAAGCTGAACTTAAGCGCAAACTCGGTAAAGGGAAAAATCCCTGGAAAAAAGTCTGAGAGATTCCTGAAAATTTGCGGTATAAAAAAAGGGCTTGTTCAGATTAAGAACAGCCCTTTTTTTATATGGATAGGATTAAACGATGTCTTTTTCCTGAACAGTTTTTCTCTTATCGTTTTTAGCATTTTCAATAGCAGCATCGCAGATCTCTCTGATTTTATCAGAAAGAGAATCAATAACTTTGGCAGAGCATTTGAGATCTCCGTTTGACTTAATGTAGTTTTTTACCTTCGACGATACAACCAATGTTTCTTTTTCAGCCATTTAAAAACTCCTAATTAAAAATTATTTTTCCTATCTTATACAGAGTAATCTCTATGATTTGCACTCTTCTAAAGATTGCTTACATTTTAACAGTTTTAACGGTAGAATCAAATAAATAAGTATAAAAAACTATTTTTTTTCTTCATTCCCCTCTTTTAAACTGAGAAATCTCTGTACATCAAAGGGTGTAATGTAGGCATTAGCGACGGCAATCTCGCCGAAGAGTCTTTTATCGCCTCTATCCTGGGTATCTACAATCAACTCTACTTCTCTGGCTGACAGCAGGCCTTCCACTATCATCCACTCACCGATTCGCGCCGCCAATTACATCTCCTGAAGCGGTTGTTCCCGCTGAAAACAGTTTATAGCTCTTCGGAACTTTTGACACGTTTTTTTAAAAACTTTTTACAGAACAGGACAAGATCAGCCCGGATGCAACAGCTTGCGAAGAAAAAAAAACTGTGCATAATAATCTTCATGAGATTGTACAGACACGCCACTGCATTCCTGTTTCTTCTTCTATCCCTTGTACCCCTATACGGCGCACCGGAATCGACCGGAGAGGATCTGGAAATCCGCCTGTTTGTTATCGGGCCGGGCGATCCAGTCTACTCCTATTGGGGCCATACGGGACTTGCCATCAAAGACAACAGCAGAGATAGTGATATCTTTTTCGATTTCGGGAATTTTTATTTTGAAGATGACGATTTCTTCAAAAATTTCGCCATCGGCCGTTTGCTCTATATGGCTTATGCTGCTTATACCGAATCGTATATCCGTTCCGTCGTCAGAGAAAACCGGGATTTGACAGAATATGTTCTGAACCTGCCGCCTCAGAAAAAGAAAGAGATGTACAATGCGCTGATAGAAAAATCCCGACCCGAAAACAGAACCTATCTATACCATCACTATTTCGATAACTGTTCCACCCGCATCCGCGATTATATCGATAATGCGACCGACGGGGCTCTGAAGGAGCAAAGCGAAAAAGAACCGGGTTCCACTTACAGAGACAGCTTTCTGCGCTTCACATCCCGGAACAAATTGATCGGATCATCACTTTCCCTGCTTCAGGGAACGCCCATTGACAGGAAAATAAATGTCTGGGAAGAGATGTTTCTCCCCGAAGTCATGGGACAATACGTCAGCACGTTCTCCTACAGAAACAGCTCAGGGGAAACAGTACCACTGGTAAGCGAAATCAACGTACTCAATAAAGCGGAAGGAAGAAGGATAATCCCTTCAGAATATAAAAAACCTATTCTTCCGGCTCTACTGCTCGGTCTGTTCCTTTTCTCCGCGATCCTGTTTCTCAATATTAAGGTTTCAGGAAAGAGGAGAAGACTCTATGGTGTGCTGAACATAGCATTGGCCTTGTTAATCGGCCTTATCGGATCTGTGCTTCTCTTTCTGGCCGGCTTTACCGACCACAGTTATTCCTACGACAATCTGAACCTGTTCATGATCAATCCGGTGGCTCTTTTTGCCATACCCGCCGCGATCCTCTACATCCGGAAGGGAGAGCCATGGCGGAAAAGGCTGGATATGCTTTGGCTCATTCAATCTGTTTCAGCAATGATTATGATAGCCATAAAAATCCTGACGCCGGTGCGCCAGGATAATCTGATTGAAATATTGGTATTTCTCCCCGTTCTGATAGCATTGAGCCCCATAGTACCGGTCCTGTTAAGACGGTTGAATCTACTGCGGGAGCTCCCTGATACATCCGTTCAATGAGGAGATCTCTCCGGCGGCGGCCGACAAAGCATCGCTTCCGGAAATAATGGTGATGACAGCTTCATCCCATCTTGCCAGGAGAATGGAGGCTGTTTCCTTAATATCCCCGGCGGTAATCTCCAGAAGATAATCGCGCTTCTTCTGGCGGATGTCATCGGAGATTCCCAGAAGATCCCTTTTAAATGACACAATACCCGATTCTGCAGGGGACAGGGGCCTGAGCTCTTTTCCCACCATACCGATCAGAGCCTTTTCAAGATCCTCATCGGAAACATTTTCCATCATATATTCGAGGCTTTTTTTATAGGCATCCAGTGTCTTTGCGATATTAGGGTCCCGGTATGATCCGAAAGAAAAAACTTCCTCCAGACCCGAGACGGAAGCGAAAGCGCCGTAAGCCCCGCCTCTCATGCGGATCTGTTCCCACAGATAACCGGTTTTAAGCAGATGGGACAGCAGAAGCGAAGCGGCATGCTCTTTTGTCCCCAGTCTGCTGCCCGGAAGCGAGAGCGAAACATAAGACACAGTTGAGGGAACAGCCAGCCCCTCGGCTTCAGTATCATGACGGAAGAGCTCCGGTAAGGGAGATTCCCTGAAATCCCCTTCTTCAAGGCTGTTCAGGTCTTCAATCAGCATGGCGACAATACCGTCGCCTTCTCCGAAAGGAGCAGTCACATTGATTTTTATGGCTTCCCTGTTAAAAAGCGACGTGCGGACTTTATCCAGAGTCGCAGCAATATTCTCAAGGGCCTCATCGGACAGGTCTTCTGAAATTGCAGCCAGGTGTTCAAGCTGCGTAATCCCGTACCAACTCTCCTCAAGAGCCGAAGCTTCGGAAAAACGGCACCCGGAACGCATCATGGCATAGGAATGTCCCGAAGGGATGATTGAAGACTTGTAATCATTCCTGATCTCTAAAATCAGATCTCTAAGCCGCTTCAGATCGAAAAAATCGATATCTCTGATCAAGCGGGAAACAAGATCGAGCCCGGCGGCAGTCTGTTCGCTGAGCATCTTGAAACGGACATATATGACTTTCAGCATCCGGTCGTTATGCAACGTACTGCTGGCTTCCAGCGAGCAACCGAAACCTCCCGTATGAAGGGAGATGAGTCTGGCCGTCTCGTCATAGGGTACGCCTTTCATTCCCATGGAAGAGAGGCCTTTGCAGAACAGGGGCATCCAGATCATCAATTCCGGCGGAAGGCTGTCCATGGTAAAACCCATGTCGCAGTAGATGATGCCATTGGTAAAAAGCTCATGCTTGTACCAGTTTATGCCCCGTGAGATACCTTTCTCTGTAGGAATAGTCAGGACTTTGTGAGGGACATCATCGCGGCTGAGTGAAGGTATGGTCTGTCTGGCTTCATCGGAATCGGGTGTCTCCTGGTACATTCTGAGCTCATGATTTTTCTGTCTCAGATCATCCAGGTCTTTGTCGCTCATGGATTTCCTGAGACTCTCCATGGCTTCGGCGTTTCGGGCATCGACGACCTGCTGAAGGGCTGGATCGGGACGGACCGTAACAACCGAATAGTGTTTATTGTCCAGAAAAAGCTCTTTTATCAGATTTTCCAGGTAGCCTGCCGTCCGGCAGTTACTTTTAACCTGCTCTATGTATTTATTGAACCGGAGCGTTCTTGAAGGTCCCGCTCCATGGAGCCAGCCACGGAGCTGCTTCCGGATGAGCCTCAGTCCGAAAGGACCTCCGCCCCTGATTTCCCTGACCCGGAATTCTACGGCATGAATGGCGGCTTCGATCTGGTCGGCATCTATTCCCTGCTTTACAACCTGTTCCAGCGTATCGAAGACAAGCTTTACGAACTCGTCTCTCCTCTCGGGATCGGATCCCCGTACAGCAGCCGTGAAAATGAGATCCTGGAGCTCCATTTCAAGTCCGCTGACCGGAGAGACATCCTCTCCCACATCGGACTGCTGAAGAGCCATGAGGAGCGGTGAACCGGCATTTCCCATAAGAACCTCTGAGACGATCTGGGTTTCAATAACCTTCTCCGGTTCCGTGACAGGGAACAGACGCCAGTTCAGCGTATGGGTTGTTTTTCCCGACAGACTTTCATCTTCCGGCGATGACGGCCAGAACTTCTCCAGATATACCGGCTCCCTCCACCGGCTCTGAGACCGGACCTCGGAATCAATCAGCCGGTGGCCTTCAAACCTTCCGAGAAAATTCTCATCGATAAAATCGAGATTTTTTTTCAGATCGCTGTTTCCGTAAAGAGAGATGAGACAGTTGGAAGGATGGTAATAGGTGTTGTGAAAGCTGACGAACTGCTCATAAGTGAGCTCGGGAATTTCATCGGGATCGCCTCCCGAATCATATCCGTAGGTGTTCTCGGGAAAGAGCGAACGGCCCGACCATTCGGCGGCTATGGATTCCACAGAGCTGTAACTTCCCTTCATTTCATTGAAGACAATTCCGGTCCGGTAGAGATGCCCTTCTTCATCGATCTCCAGCCGGTGCCCTTCCTGCCTGAACATATGCTCTTTCAGAAGAGGAAAGAAAACCGCATCGCCGTAAACATGCATGAGATTGAAATAATCCTGTTCCACAGCGCTTCCGGCGGGATACATGGTTTTATCGGGAAAAGTCATGGCATTGAGAAAAGTATTCATACTGCCCTTTGCCATGGACAGGAAGGGATCTTTGACCGGGAACTTTTCCGACCCGCACAATACCGTATGTTCGAGAATATGGGCGACACCAGTATTGTCGGACGGAGGGGTTCTGAAAGTAAATGAGAAGAGATTCTCCTCATCATCATTGTAAATTTTATAGACCCGGCAACCCGTCTTAATATGTTTCAGATGAATAGCGACGCTCCGGTACTCATCGAGCTTATCTATGGATAGAACTTCAAACCGGGAAATCAGCTCTCCCTTTTTCGGAATATTCAATATGTTTTTCTCCCTTGTAACCGATTCTGGTCAGCTCCCCTTTCCAGCGGGAAATGGCCCCGAAACTGGTGACGTTGAAATACCCGCTCCGACTCAGATAACGAGCCGCCGCCACAGGTTTATTTCCCTTGCCTCCATATACAATTATAGTTAAAAACATATTTTCCACAGGAAGTGATGTAATTAATTTCTCATAGGGGATACTGACGGCGGTGGGTATATGAGCTCTTTCATACTCCCGTTCAGAACGAATATCGATCAGAAGATACTCGAAGTTTTTCTGAGAGATGAGTCTGTCCAGCTGGCTCCATCTCCTGTAATCCATCGGATCCCGCCTGCCAGAGAATATGAAATATATTGTCAGTAACAGAGCACCGCATACAAGCACTCCCACCGCAAATTGAAACATAACTGTGCTATCTTATCACAGGGTGTGAATCAAAGTTAAGCAAAAACAATAACATTTTTTCGGCTATAGTGCCGGATATCAGGGATTCATATAAATACCGGAAGGACAGGAAGAAAAAAAAAGACCGGCATAAGCCAGTCTTTGATCATTTTAGTAGTTTTTCGATCCACCGTTTACTTTACGCAGCTTTTTAGCCAGTTTGCGTCTTAATGCTTTGTTCTTACGGTTTTTGATCGTCGACGGTTTTTCGAAGTATTCGCGCTTTTTGAATTCGCGGATAATACCTTCTTTTTCAACCATTCTCTTAAAGCGCTTTACAGCTTTCTCCAATGGTTCATCGTCGTAAACCTTAATATTGGCGATGTTACATCACCCCCCTCTTTCAATGGATGGATTCTATAATATCCATAATTTCCCTTTTGTCAATCAGGGGAACCTCCATATAACGAAGAGGATCAACCGGAATACCGGAAACTCTCAATTCCCAGTGCAGATGGGCGCCGGTTACCAGTCCTGTTTTGCCCACAACTCCGATTTTCTCACCCCTGGTAACCATTTTATCGATTTGAACGTCCATTTTATCCAAATGATAATAAAGAGTGTAAACTCCGGGCAGGTGCTCGATAACCACTGTATTACCTGTCAGAATTCTAAATCGGGCCATGACCACTTTGCCTTCGGCAGGAGCGAAAACCGGCTCTCCCACGACAGCGGCCAGATCAGAACCGTTATGAAGAGACTGACTAGTTGTTCCGTCGCTGTAAAGGTAACGCCTTCTATCGCCGAAAAAAGCCGATTCAAAATAGTTTTCAACAGGACAGTCGAAACTGCCATTATAATAATCCGCTTCTTTATCAAAGGAGCTAAGCAAAGCCCAGAGCTCTCTCGATTCCTCAGCCTTTCGGGGATCGTCGCTGGTTCTCAGATCCGTCATGGCGCCGTTCAGGGAAATGTCCATTTCCTTGAACTCTCTGTCGGTGACGAAAAAGGGTTTGGTAAACTGCTCCGATCCCTTTTCGGTTTCGCAGAAAACCTGCAATTTGTATTTGCCCGGTTCAATATCGGAGGGGATTCCCAGAAGAGCCGTTATTATGGATTTTTCTCCTTCCCTCATAAAAAAGCCATCGCTCACGGAGACAATACGCCCCTCGCCGTTTACAAGAGAAAACCGGCTTGACCGGATTTCCCCGACTGGATAGACATGGGCGTTGAGGATTTCTCCCCTTTTCGCCGACCTGTCAGTAAACAGGTGCTGAGAAAACACTCCCTGCGAGAGGAGAAGCATGAGTATTGTTATGACAAATCTGTTCATTTCTTTAAGTCCAGTATGGATAATTGCAGAGTCTCCCGGCTCTGGAAAAAATTTCGGTTAATGTGGTAAACAATGTCCACCGTATCATTTTTTTCGAAGAGTTTTCCGTAATGCTCCGCTCCGTTCCAGAAAACGGCAGGCCACTTGAACTCCCCGCTGTCAATGAGCAGACGGAGATGATCACCGGTTTTCCCGATAATATTTACATCGGCAATTTTCACCTTTTTCGACATAAAAACAAGAGGACGATGCTTTTCGCCGTAAGGCTCGAAGACATCGAGTATCTTTTCGAGATCGGGAGTCATATAATCGGATGGCAGTTCCGCATCGACATCTATTGACTCCTCGCTGGATTTTCTGCTGTCCAGCTGATCGAGTTTTTTCACAGCTTCATCAAGAAGCCTGTCGAGGTTTTCCGCTTTGAGGGAGAACCCCGCAGCGAGATCGTGTCCGCCGTAGTCGAGGAACAGACCGGAGAGGCTCTGGAGAAAATCGTTGACGCTGATTCCGGGAAGGCTGCGCATGGAACCGGTAACCGTTCCTCCACGGGATGTGAGAACGACAGCCGGAACCCTGAACGCCTGGGACAATCGGGATGCCAGTATGCCGGTTATTCCCCTGGGGATTTCCTCATCAACCAGAATAATGAGTCTCTTTTTATATTTTTCCAGAACTTCGGGAGCTCTTGCGAAAACCCTGATCCAGGCTTCCTCGCCGAGAGTCCGTCTCTTCTTGTTCAGTTCGATCATTTTATCGGAAAGCGTGTGAATTTCTTCGGGATCTTCCGAGAGAAACAGCCTGACAGCGAGATCGGCCTCCCCCATTCTTCCCGCTGAGTTTATCACCGGTGTAATCTGCCAGGAAATATCGCCGGTCCGGATTTTCCGGCCTCTCTGATCGAGCTTCAACAGCAGTTCCTGAAGACCGGGGCGTTCGGTTCTGTTAAGCAGTTCAACACCTTTTGCGACAAGAATCCTGTTCTCATCAAGAAGCGGCATAAGATCGGCAATCGTTCCGAGAGCCGCCAGATCGAGCGATTTGGCAAAAGGCTGAAAGAGGGCTTCATTTTTTTTCAGCAGATAGGAGATAAAAAGATTTGCCAGTACGAGACCGGGCGTGTCATCTCCTTCCTGATACCGTGCGAAACGGCTTCTTCTGCTGAGAGAATCGAGAGATTCTCCATTCAGACCGGGGAAAAGAGCCATCATTTCGGGTTTGAGATCGTAAAGGGAAATATCAACCGAATTCCCGAAAAGCTCCTCTCTTAAAATCCGCAGCTGTCCGGGACTGTCGAAGACAAAAAGAGCCTCTCCTGAGAGAAAGTCGACTATTTTTTCATAGGACCCTTCAGCGCGGGGATCCACATCGAGTCGGCGGACGATCATCAGATTCTCAATTTTGACTGCCTCGAAACGGAGAGACTCCCCCTTTCGACTCACATTGATCATGGTATAACGCTGATTGTAGAGATCCGTCTTTGCCATACAGAGCGACCAGACGGTTTTTACGGCAATTCCACAGCCGGCCAATCCCTGAAAAGGATAGTTATCATCGTCCCGCTTGGGATTGACAATAGCGAAAGCGGGAGGTAAATCTTCACCGTCACGTGGATTATGATGATCGAGGACGAGAACATCAATGCCGAGTTCGACGGCTCTTCTGATTTCATCATAAGCGGAAATGCCGCAATCCACTGTAATGATGAGGGTTCCGTTATCGGCAGCGAAATCCTCAACGGCTGCAATGGATAGGCCGTAATCATCTTCACCTACCGGTACGGCCCATCGCGTATCGAGACCGAGAGAGCGGAGCATCTGGGTCATAATGACTGTCGAAGTGATGCCGTCTACATCCCGGTCTCCGAAAACCATGACCTTTTCCTCTTCGGAAACGGCCAGTAATATGCGATCCACGGTTTCTTCCATCGATTCCAGTCTGAAGGGATTGTGGAGAAAACGGAAATCTTTCTCCAGAAAGAACCGGAATTGCTCCGGTTCCGTTATACCCCTTCTGGCAAAGATGGAAGCGGTTAGCAGATCAATGTCAAAGAGGGAGGCAATCTCCCTCACTTTGACAGAGTCAATATCCTTCTTGTTCCATATCATGCAAGATCCTTATGAGACTTTGAAAGGATCTTAAATCGCTTTAATTTCCTTCAAAATCATATCTTTTTTAACATAGGGATCCGGACCGATTTTATAAGCGGCGTTCATTTTCGCCAGAGCATCGGCATTTTTCCCTTCGTCCTCCGTGTAGATAACGCAAAGAACGTCGCCGGCTTTGACTTCATCGCCGCACTTCTTCTTCAGTTCTATACCCACATAGGGAAGAACATTATCGGTTGTTTTATTCCGGCCTACACCGATCATAACACCGGTCATACCGGTTTCGAAAGCATCTATTTCCTGTACGTAACCATCAGTTTCAGCTTTCAGTTCGACAGCATAGGCGGACCGGAAAGTCCCATAGCCTTTCTGCAGCGCCTCCGGATCGCCTCCCTGCTCCTTGACGTTGAGCAGGAATTTTTCCCAGGCTTCGCCGCTTTCTATTTTTTCGCGGCACATGGCCAGAGCCGAATCGATATCGCTGCAGATACCTCCGGCAACAAGCATCCAGGCCGTCAGCCTGTAGGTAACATCCATAAGATCGTCGGGACCTTTGCCTTTCAGGCAGTCTATGCTCTCTTCGATCTCCAGGAAGTTGCCGACCATGTGACCAAGCGGTTCATCCATTCTCGTAATGACAGCCACGACCTTCCGTCCGAGGCTCCTGCCCGTTTCAACCAGAGAAGTGGCCAGAGTTTCCGCCTCTTCCATATTCTTCATGAAGGCACCGGATCCGCATTTTACATCAAATACGAGAGATTGGGCCCCTTCCGCGAACTTCTTACTTAGAATACTGGCTGTGATAAGGGGAACAGATTCGACAGTGGCTGTAACATCTCTAAGAGCATACATCTTTTTATCTGCCGGAACAACCTCTTTACTCTGACCGGTCATTGCCATCCCGGAACCCATAAGATTGCTGCGGAACTGCTTAATATCGATCTCTGTGGTAAAACCCGGAATAGTATCCAGCTTATCGAGGGTTCCTCCCGTATGGCCCAGAGCCCTGCCGCTCATCATGGGGACACGCACGCCGCAAGCCGCCGCGAGAGGTGCGAGAATGATGGAGACTTTGTCGCCGACTCCCCCTGTGGAATGTTTATCCACCAGAGGACCGGGAATCCCCTCCAGATCGAGGACTTCGCCGGAGGCAATCATCTCTCTGGTCAGATACCCCGTCTCCTCGAAAGTCATCCCTTTAAAATAAACAGCCATCAACCAGGCTGAAATCTGATATTCCGGAATGGATCCGTCGACATATCCTGTTATCAGGAAATGAATTTCCTCTTTGGTCAGTTCGCCGCCCATTCTTTTTTTCATAATAATATCAACAGCTCTCATATTCACTCCTTCAGAAGCGCCGGAACGACGTCTTATCGTCAATGCGGGCTTCACATTACACGTTCTTAATTAATGAAAAAAGCATTATATCACGAAGTTCCACCATTGTCATACAAACAAACAATAATTTTTATACACCACTCTTCTAAATAAACATAGAGCCGGTCTTCAGGGTTTTCAAAGGATATTCAATGAGGCTCTGTGCTATAAGTATAAGACTTTTTTTTACAGTGGCCAGTATTGATTGGTCCGTTTCAACCGGAAGCGCTTCCTCAAAAGTCATACCCGAAGTCATATACAGATAGTTTAGAGCCCGGTGATTCAATTCTCCGGCAGATTCTCCACAGCAGGAGCGGCAAGAAAACTGACCGTCTCCCGTATAATACACCGTTTCGCTGGTAGCGACTGTACGACCACAGCTGCCGCACTCCCAGGGATCGGACAGAACTCCGCTCATTTTCAGATAGCGCCAGAGATAAAAAACAAGAAGCTTTTCCACATCCTCCGCTTTTTCGGCTCTGTCTATAAAACCGATCGTTTTTTTAAAGAGAGCGTACGCTTTTTCATCGCCGCCGCCGTAAGATTTTAGTATTATTTCTGCAAGAAGAGAAATTGTGTAGAATTTTTTAAGATCGGAGCGGATTCCGTCATAGAGATCCAGTCCCGACAGATGGGTTATGCGCCACAGATCTTTAACCGGATCGTGATAGAGCTCTCCCTCGCAGAGGCAGAATGGGGTTGTCAGTCCCCTCATGGCGCTTTTCGATCCGGCCGCACCGAAAGCGAGGGCCCGGACAATCTGAGAGTTGGAAGTGAACAGAGTGACCAGTCTGTGGTTCTCTCCGCTTTTTTCACTTTTTAAAACAATTAATTCCGATCTTTGAATCCTCTTCATATTTTCTCTTGTGGTTGATATAATCGCTGAACTAAAATTGAGTATAACAGGAGACTGTTACAAAAAGAAAGGATAGTCTATGTCTGACAACGAAGTTGAAAAAAAAGAAACAGTACTGCCCGAAGAACTATTGATTATCCCCCTCGTGGGAAAACCTCTCTTTCCCGGCGTTTTTACCCCTATAATGATAACAGCAAGCGATGATATGCAGATCATCGAAAGCGCCATGAAAGCTGAGATGATGATCGGACTCCTGATGGTTAAGGACGAGAACATCGAAATTCCCGATGCACAGGATCTTCACCGGATCGGAACGGTAGCCAAAATCGTAAAGAAAATAAATCTCCCCGACGGGGGAATCAATATCTTCATTTCGACCATTAAGCGCTTTAAAGTGAAAGAGTTCACACAGAGACAATCGCCCATCTCCGCCAGGGTCAGCTATATCGAAGACGATGAAACCGCCGATCCCGATGAGATCAAGGCCATGACGCGCTCGCTCATAGCAGAGATGAAAACCATTTCCGATAACAATCCCCTCTTTTCCGAGGAAATGCGCCTCAATATGGTCAATGTGGACCACCCCGGAAAAATCGCTGACTTCATTACTTCCATTCTCAATATCGACAGGAACCAGCAGCAGGAAATTCTTGATACCATCAATATAAAGGAGAGGATGGAAAAAGTTCTTATTTATATCAAGAAAGAACAGGAGCTTCTGAGAATCCAGAGAAAACTGACAGCCCAGATAAATGAGAAGATTGAGAAGAGCCAGAGAGAATACTTCCTCCGCGAAGAAATCAAAGCCATAAAAAAGGAACTCGGCGAACCCATTGACTCGAAAAGCAGCGAGCACCTTAAATTCAAGGAAAAAATCGACGCTCTCGGCTTTGAGGGAGAGATAAAAGAACAGGTCGAGGGAGAACTGGAAAAATTCTCGCTTATGGACCCGTCCTCTTCCGAATTCATCGTAACGAGAAATTATCTGGATACCATTGTCAATCTTCCCTGGGATGCTCCGGAACCCGATGAAATCGATATAGAAAGAGGCCAGGAAATCCTCGATGAGGATCATTACGGTCTGGAAGATGTGAAAGAGAGAATCATCGAGTATCTTTCGGTTCGAAAACTGAAAAACGATAACAAAGGTTCCATAATCTGTCTTGTCGGCCCTCCCGGGGTAGGAAAAACATCGATAGGCAAGTCCATCGCCCGGGCACTCAATCGCGAGTTTTTCCGGTTCTCAGTCGGCGGGATGCGCGATGAAGCAGAAATCAAAGGCCATAGGCGAACCTATGTAGGCGCCATGCCCGGAAAACTCATTCAGGGGCTGAAGATCGTCAAAAGCAAAGCTCCGGTATTCATGATCGACGAGATAGACAAACTGTCTTCCAGCATTCAGGGAGACCCCTCGTCGGCCCTGCTCGAAGCGCTTGATCCGGAACAGAACACGGAATTCCGCGACCATTATCTGGATCTTCCTTACGATCTGTCCCACATACTCTTCATTTGCACAGCCAACACGCTCGATACGATTCCCCGTCCGCTAATGGACAGAATGGAGATCATCCGGCTGGCCGGTTATATCGAGGACGAAAAGATAGAGATCGCCCGGAAATACATCATTCCCAAATCTTTGAAGAAACACGGGCTGGAACCCAAACATATCCGCTATTACAAAACGGCGCTCCATGCAATTGCCGACGGATACGCGCGCGATGCGGGTATGCGCTCTTTTGAAAAAGCCATAGACCGGATTCACAGGAAAGTGGCCTATAAAGTCATTCTCGGCAAAGGCGAGCTTCCCCATGTGGTCGAGAAGAAAAATCTCGAGGAATACCTGAAGAAAGCGCCATTCCGCGAAGAAGTATCCAAACAGATCACCAAACCCGGAATGGCTGTGGGCCTGGCCTGGACCAATTTCGGAGGAGACACGCTTATCCTCGAAGCGATAGCCCTTCCCGGTAAAGGCGGCCTGAAGCTGACGGGGCAGATGGGTGATGTTATGAAAGAATCGGCGGATATCGCTTTATCCTATGTGAAATCCATCTGCGCCGATTACGATGTGGAACCGGAATTTTTCGAGAAACATGTCATACACCTTCATATCCCCGAAGGGGCGACCCCGAAAGACGGTCCTTCCGCCGGTATCACCATGGCGACGGCTTTCCTCTCGTTGATTACGGGGAAAAAAGTGCGCAAACATCTGGCTATGACCGGAGAGCTCTCACTCACGGGAAAAGTTCTTCCCATCGGCGGATTGAAGGAAAAGACCATTGCGGCAAGGAGAATGAAGATAGCGGAAATAATTATTCCCAAACCTAATGAAAGAGATCTGGACGATATTCCCGAATATGTAAGAGAGGGAATTCAATTCCATCCGGTTAAAGAGATCGGCGAAGTATTCAAATTGATTTTTGAAGAGGAATAAATATGGGGCCGCTGAAAGAGCGGCCCTTTTTTTCGAATGATACCCTTTAAACCGGGCCCGAAATCCTGAAAGAGATCTACTGATAATCGAAAATCTTTTTGAAGTGTTTGATGACCAGCTGCTGGACCTCCTCCAGATCCGGCTCGCGTCCGATCAGCTTTTCCAGCGATGTCACCCCTTTATCCTGTATTCCGCAGGGAACGATCCATTGGAAGTGACTGAGATCCGGTTTTACGTTAAAGGCAAACCCGTGCATGGTAATGTCCCGGTTCACCGCCAGACCGATAGCTGTAATCTTTGAATTCCCGACCCAGGCGCCTCTGTGTTTGTCATCCCGCCCGGCTTCGATACCGAATTCCTCGCGGAGAAGGCTGATAAAGACCTCTTCAAGATCGTTGACAAAGCTTTTGATCCCCTTCCGGTAATCTCTTATGTTTATAAAAATATATCCGACAATCTGCCCGGGGCCGTGATAAGTCACTTCCCCCCCCCTTGTCGTTTTTACAAATTCGGCACCCACTTTTTCGGGATCGACAAAAATATTATGACTCTGATCCCGTCGCCCCGTTGTGATGACAGGGTTGTGTTCAAGAAGAATCAGGGTATCATCAATCTTGCCCTCCATTCTCTCCTTCTGGGTTTTCAGCTGAAGCTCCAGGGCATTTTCATAGGACATGCGTCCCGCATATATGACATTGAGTTTTTTATCCATAGATAAGAGGATAAGCGATAAATTCCGCTTATGGCAAGTTGATGTGATGGACTTCCGTTTCGATCCTGCCGGAGAGTTCGATTGATCTCCAGCCGATATTTCTGGAGGAGATGGCGAAATCCCTGGTCTGATCGGAAATCTGAAAATATGTCGAAGGGGTCATATAAATATCAAGATTGCCGTATGAAAATTCTTTTTCGTTATGATAGTGCCCGCAGAAAACGGGAACCCGTCCGGGATAGGTATAGAGAACTTCCTGAAGCTGATCCATATTGATGAGAGGATACTTTCGATCCATAAAGGGAACACCGGCTTTAGCAGGAGGATGGTGAATGAAAAGAACCGGTTTTAATGCGGTTTGCAAATCGCTGCGGAGTTGTTCAAGATGCGGCGAGCTGACTCTGTGGCGCGAACTGTCCCCGAAGATGAGTCTGTAACCAGGGATATCTCTCAGAGCATAAAGATCTCTGCCTGTCATAGAATAGCCGAATGCTTTTGCCAATGGTGCCGATTTATCATGATTTCCTGCCATTACGATATAATCAAGTCCGCATTTATCCAGTTTTCCTTTGACATATTCATAGGCTTTCACATCATTGCGTGTAAAACAGAGGTCTCCCGTCAGGACGAGAAGATCCGGTGCCCAGGATACGACCTGATCGAGGATTCTATTAAAATTCGCGATGACGTCGATTCCCTCAGCGGTTTCATTCTGTTTGAGAGTGATATGTATATCGCTGATCTGGGCAATTCTAAAGAGAGACATATAAACATAATCGAATGTTTTGAAGAGATTGTTTAAAAAAAATTAATCCGGCAGATTCATCTCTCTTTTGATCTTGTTCAGTTCCTTCTCCATTGTGATGGTTCTCTTGTTTATTTCATTCATTCTGAATTCGATGGAGTTGAGTATCCAGAAAGAAAAATGGTTAGCCCTGTTGGCGCTGTGAATGAGCATGATGATTTTGATGGAAACGAGAAGAACGCCGATTTCCAGAGAGATATAGGACGGGAGAAAGTGCGTTGTCAGCTCCAGGGTGAAAAAGACGACGACAATGGCCAGAAATCCCATGTTTATCAGTTGCTCCCTTCTGTTCTGACGGGCCCCTCCGATACTGCCCAGAAGATTTCGGACCCGCTCCTTCTCCTTTTTGAACTCTTCCAGTTCGCGCATGAGTTCCGCTTCTTTTTCAGTCAGTTCCTCATCGTTAACAGACATAAATCTCTCCCCGTATTTGGTTTAACGCCTCTATCTTAACATTGACCTTTACATATGAGAAGCGTTATATATAGGTCTATGGAATTACTGGCCCCTGCGGGAAATATAGAGAAACTTAAATACGTTTATCAGTACGGCGCCGACGCGGCGTACATCGGAATAAAAAACTTTTCACTCCGCGCCAAAGCGGACAACTTCGGACGTGATGAAGCCTCCTACATGAGAGAGATCAAGGGAGACAAGAAGCTTTACTGCGCCCTGAATATCTTTTTTCATCACGATGATTTAAGAAAACTGGAAAAAGAGATAGATCAGTTCGCTGACTATCCCTTCGATGCTTTTATAATAAGCGATATCGGGATTCTGCCTCTTCTGAAAAAGCACTTCCCCGACAGAGAACTGCATCTGTCGACTCAGGCTAATTGCGTCAATGGCGAAGCGGCGAAAATATACCGGGATCTGGGTTTCTCCCGTGTCATCCTGGGACGGGAAACACCGTTGAAAGACATCAGGGATATAAAAGAAACTGTACCGGAACTGGAACTGGAGACTTTTGTGCACGGCGCCATGTGCATGGCCTATTCGGGACGCTGTTTCCTGAGCAAAATGATGACTGACCGCTCGGCCAATCAGGGCTCCTGCGCTCACTCCTGCCGCTGGACCTACAGGGTGCTGGAGGAAAGAGAGAGACCCGGTGAGTACTACCCCGTTGAAGAAGGGGACAATTACACGACGATCATGTCATCAAAAGACCTCTGCATGATCGACTACATCCAGGAGCTTAAGGATGCGGGGATCGATTCGCTGAAAATTGAAGGACGGATGAAGTCCATCTATTATGCGGCCGTGGTTACCCGGGCCTATAGAAAAATGATCGACAGCAAAATGGGAAAAAAGATTCCGGACCTGGAAGGATTCAGAGAGGAGCTTTTCAAAGTCAGCCACAGGGAGTTTACGACCGGTTTCTATTTCGGCAAAGATGATGTAGAGGAATCAACCACCAAAATGTATGAGAGGCAGTTTGCTTTTCTCGGTTCCGTAGGAGAAAAACAGGAAGACGGATCCTGGTCCATCGATGTGAAGAATCAGATCCGGCAGGAAGATGAACTGGAGTTTATAGGACCGGATCTACTTTATGTCAAATGTGAAAAATTTCAGATATTTGATGAAAAAGGCGAAAAAGTCGACAAAGCTGACCACGGGAAAATATATACCTTAAAAACTGACACACCTCTTGAAGAGGGCTTTATAATAAGAAAGAAGTCAGCAAAACCTGACTATTACGCCCCCTGATTAAAAGCCGGCCTGAAACATGAAAAAGTCTATCTCTATACTGTTTCGGGCAGGCTTATCATACCTTATCAGTAATAGTATCTATTTATATGGTAGGATTTTACAGGTATAACTTTAGTTCTACTAAAAATACTATAAAAAAATAAATAAAATTTGACAGCCAAATTTCAGCTTCTTAGACTTATGGGATAGCAATCAAAAAAGGAAGGATTTTATTCACATGGGTAAGAAGCTCTACGTAGGTAACATTAACTATAGGACGTCGGCTGAAGCTCTGGAATCCGTATTTTCCGAATTCGGAACAGTCGAATCGATCAGTATGGTCAGCGATAAATATACAGGTAAATTCCGAGGGTTTTCATTTGTAAAAATGGCCAGTGAAGTCGAAGCTAAAACTGCCATGGAAAACATAGACAGTCAGGAACTTGACGGACGCCAGCTCAGGGTCAGCATGGCCATTGAAAAAGGTCCGAAAAAAAATCGCGAAGGCCAGAATTTGTAGATTTTCATTTTTCTATTTTTTTTCAAAATAATCTTGCATGTTATTTTGCAAGTATGCTATAGTCAGTCTCGTAATAAAACGGGCTGTAGCGCAGGGGTTTAGCGTACATGTCTGGGGGACATGGGGTCGGTGGTTCAAATCCACTCAGCCCGACTCTTAAAGCTTTATAGAGCAAGGAAATATTTTCTTGATCTATAGAGCTTTTTTTTTGTGTTAGTGAAATTGTTAGTGAAACCTTTTTGCGCTTGCGCAAGCCGGCTCCTTAGAAATCAGGAAAACCTATGGTATTCTGACGAGGAGACAAGGGATGATTGAACAATTTCGTCTTTTTAAAAGGGGCCGTTCCCAGGGAAAGAAAATCTATTATTGTGAGTTTTTCGACGAGACCGGCACCAGAATAAGAACCCTCTCAACCGGGCAGACGTCAAAAGCCGCTGCCCGGAACTGGTCAATCCATCAGATAACCCAGGGGCTCGTCCATGTAAAAAAGGATCAGAAATTTGCCCAGTTCGCTGAAAACTGGTTTATCTGGGATAAATGTGATTATCTGAAAAGAGAGATCAACCGAAGAGGCTATCGGCGAAGCTATGCCGATATACAACGCAATCTTCTGACCAATTATATTACACCTACATTTGGCAAATACAAACTCTCACAGATTACGGTTCAGAGAATAGAGAAATGGCTCTTTGATATAAGAGACAACAAAATCATTCCCGCCTCCAAAAAAGATGACAAAAAGTATAAAGAAAAGAAAAAAGCATCAACAACCAAAGCCAATGTCACGGCAAACCGCTGTCTAGCTGTTTTGAAAATCATGATGAAGGAAGCTCTTCGATTGCAACTTATCTCCTCTGATCCTGCTTCTCTGGTCAAAAAGCTCAAAGAAGATTCTAAAAACAAGGGGTTATTGACTCGTGATGAGGTCAGAACGCTTTTTAATCCCCAGAGGATAGAAGAAGTATGGGGGAAAGATAAACTGTTCTATGCCATCTCTGTTCTTGCTGCAACAACAGGTATGAGGATGGGAGAAGTTCAGGCTCTTCAATTCAAAGATGTATTTGAAGACCATATTCTCGTTAATCACTCATGGGACAGGAAGTACGGTTTGGTTTCGCCCAAAGCGAACTCAACAAGAGCGATCAGTTTACCCTGCTATGTCTCTGAAGTACTTCAAAACATAATCGAGCAACAAAAGATTACCGATGAGGATGCGATAATCTTTCAGGGAAAAATTCCCGGACAGCCTGTTGATCACCGGGCTATTGTAAAACACCTATACAAAGCTCTGGAAAACATAGACATCTCAGACTCTCAAAGACGAGAGCGAAATATAACATTTCATTCATGGCGCCATTTTTTTAATACGTTCATGCGAGGAAAGGTTTCAGATATTCAACTGCGGAAAGTGACAGGTCATCGCACAGAAGCAATGACCGATCATTATGATCATCAATTGTTGGAAGAGTTGGAGGAAATTAGGCAAGTACAGAATACGATTTTGTAAATGGGGGTATATTATGATTTATTTGGATCAAGAAGAATTCCGGGAATATGTTTCTAACCAGAGGGCACATGTTTTAGGTAGAAGAGGCCGAATTGTAGGTTTTCCCTACATGGAGCTGAACAGATTTCAGAGTTATAAAGAGACATTTACTTTCGATCTTGTAAATGCTCCAATTTGGGGGTTAAAGCTATATGATGATAACCATCAAAATCAGCACGCTATCTCACCCTTAATTGACGGACACTACCTTCCACCGGGAAGCGTACGTCCCATAGGATTTTCAGGAAAGAACAAATCTGGGGGATTTCCCATCTGCAAATCCCAGTTCGAGAGAATCAGACTGTTTGATGAAAGATGTATTGAGCACTGGATTATGGGAACTGTCGAGTTATACGATAAAGTTGAAGCCTTTGTGTTCTTCCCCTTCTATTCTCTCAGTGAAAAAAACTCGAGTGATCCCAATCAATTCAATACAGATGATCTAGAGAATATAATCAACTATCGTTTTGATTTCCCTACAATTCCCCTAGAACCCAAAGAATGGCTGAATGAATTCCATAAATCGAAAGATAATATGTTTTTTTTCAACCCGCCAAAACTGAAGATCTATAGCAAAGTAATCAGATTGTCCAATCTGGATAATCAAATGGTCTTGAAAATTCCGGAACATTTCTTCATCCAAACTAAAACTGACTATTTACTTCAAAAAGACTATCGTTCTTCTGATATGAATCTGTTGAATGAAATTGGCCGAAATGTGCTTTCAAAGCTGGAAGATCAATTACCCAGACATGGTGCATATCTGCCCTACTGCACAGACCTGGGAGTTTTTGTCTATATCAGAGCTCCCTTATTTCTCGACCAGGATATTTTCGATAAAAATTTGACATTCGCTGATTTAAGTACGGTTGAAATTTTCAGACCCGAGAATAAACAATTCAGGGTTTATCAGCCTTAATTATGAGCGAGAGATGTTTTTATTAAATTACCCTCGTCTAACTTTTACTAATAAAACCTATCAACTGACACAGTTCTTGTCTCATGCGATCTTTATGTTATCACTTATATGCGATAGGAGGATCGAATATGGGAAATAGATACATTTCTGTAACGAAAGCGGCTGAATATGTTGGGCTAACTCCGGAATGTGTCAACATAGATGAAGTATGATCTTTGAAATATTTATGCAGACTTCCTTTCTGATTTCTGTTTCAGTTCTATCCTGGTATCAGCAGT
>NZ_JACHGJ010000014.1 GCF_014207565.1 Spirochaeta isovalerica
CAGCTTGTTGGTTACCCAGCTGCCGTTCTTGTCCGTACCCACTTTCAGGTAACTGCCCACCAGCTCGCGGTTCTCGAACTTGAGGACATGGCCCGACTCGGAGTTGATAATATCGACGGAGAACTTGTCCCGCCAGTTTTTGCCCCATTCAGGCTGATAGAATCGTTTAACCACAAATATGAGCGCTTTAACCCTCAAGGGAATTTTGGCCAGCCACTGGTTGAATTCATCGGTGTTGTTCGACGAAGGAGAGAGGAGCTTGATAACCGAACCGAGAGACCGCTCTTCGCTGAGAAGGGGTCTGGTCGTATGTCCCGGTTTCAGGGTTTTTCTGTATTCGGGCTTGAATCTCTCGCCGTAATTGTAATTGATGATCTCTTCGGCTTTATCCATATCGGCCTTGAAATCGCCGATAAAAACGGAGCCGTAGGTCATGGCGTCGCTGATGGACTTGGAAATCTCCGATTTACCGCCGCCGGAAACCGTACAAGGTTTATGGCAGAAGGTTCCCTCGGCAACAGTTCCCACAAGTCTCCAGGCGGGAGATGCGGGATGTTTTTCCATCCGCACTTTGTAGCCCGAAGGATGAACGTAAATATTGTCGGGAAGAACTCTGAGCGATTTCTTTTTACCGTCGAGTTTCCAATGGGCTTTCTGGGTTTCCAGATCGATACGGGCATCCTCGGGAATGTAGATAATATTGTTGAAGTTCCGGTCTATGCCATAGCCGTCTTTCTGTTCGACGAAATCATCGCCCAGAACGGCTTTGAAATTTCCGAACCGGTGGTCCTTCTCCAGGTGGAGAAAATGCATGTTTGTATCGGGAAGGAACTGCGTACCAAGATTGAAGCTGGGAAAAGCCAGGGCTCCACCGGCATGCTCTTCCTCGGCGAGGCCGAGAAGGTTGGCCGAATAGCCGATCTGGGTTTTCACTTCTTTTTTGGTATATCCGAAATAGTTGTCGGCGATAAGAGTGACGATAACACCGCTCTCATCGCGGGCCGTCAGTTTGAAGGGAGAACCGTCGTTGTAAAGCTCCTCTTCAGACTCCCAGCACATTCCTTCCGCTTTCTGACGATCCGTAGCGTATTTCACATGAGGAAGACCGGCTTCCTTCTTGGTGACCTCTGTAAGATGGGGCGCCAGGATAACACAGCCCGTATGGCCGGTCCAGTGCTCCGGATCGAGAGCCGCATCGTGTTCCGGCAGATAGGGGTCGCCGGCATTCCCGAAAATGGATTCTGCGAAATCGAGGTTGCTCACCAGGTTTCCGGGAGCAAAGAAACGCACTTCCATGGTTTTCCGGGGCGTATAGCCGGGAACTTCGGGAACAACTATCGGCCTGAGGAGAAGAGAGAGAAACACATTGGCTTTCTCTTTCTGCGTTGAAGTAAAAGGCAGAATTTTAAGTTTATCCGGAGCATCGCTGAAAGATTTTTCTAGTAGAATGGCAAAAGTCTGTTTGGGAACGGATTTTTTATCGAAAGGAACGGGAAGCCCGCCTTCCGCTACGTGAAAAGATCCTTTTGTCGTTCTTCTATCGTTTTTAGGGTTATTCAGAACCCCCTGTTTGACTCTATATGAGCTGATGATGTCTGTAATGAATTCATTTTTATCAGGCGGAACGCTTAACTCTCTTGCCAGGCCATAACGGTCCAGGATAAGGGTATCTTTAGGAAGTTCAGGAGTTGAATCCAGCTTCAAATCCTCAAGATAGCGTTCCAGAAAATTCTGGATTCTTTGGTCAACGGGACAGAGATAGGTAGAAAGAAGCCGATTCTTCTCTTTGTAGTTCTCTATCAGGTCATGTGCAATATCGATATCAGTCACATCGGTTATGTCACTGTACGGAAGTCCCATGGAAGCCAGTTTAAGATTGATATATCTTAAAATCCGCTCCCTCTGTGCCGGATCATCTGCGCTGACGCCGAGTCCGAGCGATCTTTTTGGATCCATTATTTCCTCCTGAAATATATCTCATTCATTCACTGTCAAAAATTTCAAGTAATTCACTATTACTGCATTTAATAATTTAAACCATACGGAGGATATGTTCAAATGGTAGAGAAAAAGCTGAATAGATAATTTATTATTTAGTTAACAATTCAAAATAATCTTGACAGGATTTGAATATCTAATTATCATCACTTTCAGATTTGGGATAGACGTAGTTCCTGCGAATCTCTCAAACCTGACTTTTTGGACCGGCCGGAAACAAGTTTTCTGATCGTCCAATTGCCCTTGGGCTGGTCGAAGACTTTGTCTTCTGCTCGCCCCTGCATCCTTGGGGGTATAGCTCAGTTGGCTAGAGCGCCTGGCTGGCAGCCATGAGGTCATGGGTTCGAGCCCCATTACCTCCACAAGAATTAGAAGCATTGCGTTTGCAGTGCTTCTTTTTTTTTATAAATTCATGGGGCTCAATCGGGAATGAAAGCCAAACAGATTGAGTACCCGAAAGAATGCATCAGTGCAGGACACAGTATTTGGCAACAGACTTCTTATATAATTATGACTTCAATCTTCCAATTAATATAGTTGGAGTCCTGTTTCAGGCAACTGAAATAAAGCTCAAGCAGGCCTTTACTAAAAATTGCATTAAAAAGAAACGTATCCTATCATTTCATATCATGAAGAATACTTATTTAGGCAAAGAAATACCCAAACTCGGATTCGGGCTGATGCGGCTCCCCATGATCGGCGATGAGGTTGACATCGAACAGGTAAAACATATGGCGGATATATTCGTTGAGAACGGATTCACCTATTTCGATACAGCTTATCCTTATATAAACGGAAAATCGGAAGAAGCGGTAAAAGAGGCTCTGATCGGCCGATTCCCGAGGGAGTCCATTCAGATCGCATCGAAAATGCCGGTCTGGCTTTGTAATAAGCCAGAAGATTTCAACCCCCTGCTGGAAGTTCAGCTGAAAAGAACCGGAGCGGAGTATTTTGATTTTTACCTGCTCCATGCTCTGGATAGAAACCGCATGGAACAGATGGACAAAATCGGCGGCTGGGATTTTGTAAAAAGGGCGAAAGAGGAAGGGCTGATCAGACACTTCGGTTTTTCTTTTCATGATAAGGCAGACGTTCTGGATCAGATTCTGATCTCTCATCCCGAAGCGGAATTTGTACAGCTCCAGTTAAATTATGCGGATTGGGAAAACAGTGACGTGCAATCGGGAAAGTGTTACGAAATCGCAAGAAAGCACAATACGCCGATAATTGTCATGGAACCGGTAAAAGGCGGCAATCTGGCAAACATGCCGGGAGAAGCCGGTCGGATTTTTAAATCGAAAGAACCGGGAAAATCGGTTGCCTCATGGGCCATGCGCTATGCCGGATCGCTGGAAGGCATTATAACGGTATTGAGCGGAATGTCCGACCTGGATCAAATGCAGGATAATATCGATACGATGAAGGACTTTTCTCAATTGAGTGAAGAGGAATACGCCACAATAGAGCAGGTCGTGGATGTTCTTGCGAAAGCTGATACTGTTCCCTGTACATCCTGTAAGTATTGCGTCGACGGATGTCCTCAAAAGATCAATATTCCTGAAGTACTGGGTTCCCTGAACACCTATCGGACATACAAAGATCTCAAGGCCGTGAAGGGACACTATAATTGGGTCACAGCCAATAGCGGGAAAGCTTCGGATTGCATTGCCTGCGGCTATTGCGAAGAGCAATGTCCGCAGCATATAGCCATAATTGATGCGCTGCAGGAAGTGGCCGGGGTTTTCGGATAAGAAAAGAAGTAACAAATCCTAAAGGTGATCCTGAATAAAACCACCGACTCTGTCAGAAAATTTTCCATAGGGAAAATCCTTTATCGCTCAAGTAATTTAACATAACTCCCCAAACGGACACGGACTTGGTTGTATTTACCAACCAAGTCATATATATTCTCTTTATCAACATGTAAAAATATGGCTGCAGGGTTATTCCGGAGGATTTGTATGGATAAAGATCTACTGAAAAAAGCAGGACGAATGCTTGTATGCGGTTTCGACGGACTTGAACCGGGAGAGCATGCCAGAACGGCTGCCCGGGAATTACTGATTGGACACTGGATACTTTTTGCAAGGAATATCCGGGATCACGAACAGGTGGCGGAGCTCAACAAGTGGCTTGCCAGAGAGACCCGCAGCAATAATGGCAGCACGCCTTTTATAACAATCGATCAGGAGGGAGGTATCGTCAGCCGGCTCCATGGTGATCTTAACACTTATCCGGGAGCGATGGCCCTCGCGGCTGCCGGCGGTCCTGAAATCAGTGGAAGAGCTGCCAGAATTACGGCAGAACACCTCCACAGCCTCGGTTTTAATGTCAATCTCGCTCCGGTCGCAGATATAAACAGCAATCCTCAGAATCCGATTGTCGGCCCCCGCAGCTTCGGGGATGATCCGGAAGCTGTGTCGCAGCATATTATATCCACGAGCCGTGGCTATCTCGAGGGGGGGATTCTCCCTGTTGTGAAACACTTCCCCGGCCATGGCGACACATCGGAAGATTCCCACAAATCACTTCCCCTTCTACCCCATCCGGCACATACCCTTCAGAACCGGGAATTAATTCCTTTTATACAGGCAATTGAAGCAGACATACCGGCGATCATGGTAGCCCATCTTCTTGTGCCGGCTCTTTCATCAATCGATCTGCCTGCTTCGCTTAATGCTGATATTATTCAGGGATTACTTCGCAGAACAATGGGATTCGACGGGCTGATCATGACCGATTGCCTGGAAATGCAGGGAATATCACTCTATTACGATACAGGAGAAGCCGTTCTGAAAGCTGTAAAAGCCGGCGCGGATCTCTGCTTTATTTCCCATACCCTGGAAGAACAGGAAAAAGGAGTAAAGGCCCTTTACGATGGAATAAAATCGGGAACGATATCCGAGTCCAGGATAGATGAAAGCCTCCAAAGACAGCAGAGAATCATGATGAAAAACCTTCCCGGACAGTGGGAAGACGGGATTTCTATTCCCGGATGGTCGGGCCGATTGCCCGATCCCGAAATGGAGAATCTCAGCCGGAAAAGCCTGACGCTTCTGAAAAACACCAATTTCCTACCCTCATCAGGTCTTGAAGATTTCCCCGGATTCCAGATTCTATATTTCGTCCGTCCCGAACAGTTTATCGGAGAAAACACCGTCTCCGGAGGTGATCCTCTGGATCGGGTAGAGAAAGCTTTTCCCGAAAGCCGTTTCAGACGGATTCCCTCAGACAGGGCTGAAGAAGAATTGCGCCGCCGCCCCCTCGCATTGCAAGGGGTTGAGAAACTTCTGGTTCTCACCTGCGATACGGGATTTTATCCCGATGCGGTCAGCTTCATTCAAGAACAGATTAACGGACCACTTCCAGTCGGTGTCGCCGTAATGCGCACCCCCTATGAAGCCGGTCATTTCAAAGGGGCAGATTTCTTGCTCCTCGGTTATGAGAACACACGCCTGGCAGCAGACAGCCTCGTTGCTCTTCTCAAAGGAGAAATCACAGCTGAAGGAACATGCCCCGTTTCTATTTTATAATAAAAACAGCTCATTCCAAAGCAGGAGATCCTCTCCGGTCTTTCATTCCTTTGAAAACAACCCCATCAGTCCGACGAGACCGGCAAAAGCGATCCCGGCGACAGGCCAGATTATCCAGGTAATGCCCCATGCATGGGTCCAGAGGCTCCACCCGATGTAAATTGCCGTTACCAGAGGCCAGTAGAATGCACCGAGTTTTTCAGATCTTCTGGTTTGATCCCGTTTGACCGGAGAGAAATCCCCTTCGCCGAGAATCAGATTGTATGCGCTGTTTTCGGTTACACAGGGAATCAGCAGATAAACGGCGGCGCCGACCATAACGAGCATAAGTACCAGCATCAGAAGTACAACCGTTTGCGACTGACCGAATACGCTGACAATGACCAGAGGAACTGCGCTGACGATAATCATGGAAATATAAATGGATAATCGTATGCTATATGTCCCCTGCATCTGCTCGAGTTTTTCCGAGAAGACGCCCCGGACACCGTAGGACAGCTCAAAATTCCCTTCATCGATGCGGGTGAAACGACTGTTAAAGCCATTGCTTCTCAAAAAGAAACTGATCGCGATTGAAATAGCGACAAAGATCGAAACAAGCCCGAATGCCACAGCCGCATCTGAACCGATAAGAGCCCCCTCGCCGCTGGACAGGCCCAGGAGAAAAATCAATGGAACGACCGAGTAGATGCTTATCAGGACGCCTATGGAAATGTAGCGCGATTGTTCGATTTTCTTCTCTGCGTATTCGACAGCTTCTTCCAGAGTAACTTTAAAGATTCCCGGTTCTTTGTCTTCTCCGACTGTATCGGTTTCCTCAAGTTCATCTTTGATAAGGAAATCTGTGGAGACTCCGAACAGATCTGCCAGCAGAATTATTTTATTCAGATCCGGAATGCTGGCGGCGCTTTCCCATTTTGAAACGGATTGTCTGGAAACATTAATTTTCTCAGCCAGATCTTCCTGTGACCAACCGAGCTTCTTTCTCAAGCGAATAATTTTTTCAGCTAATATCATTTTTACGACTTCCTTCATTTTTATTTGCCTGAAACATAACAAAGCTTATAGTTGCAAGCTATCAATCGGCCTTTTAAATTTGTCAACCGGCAGTTGCATTTTCACTTTTTTTTCGAAAATCAACTGAGATACTCTTTAAGAACCGCCCATTTTTCGAGCTTTTCTCCATATTTCATAACATAAGCCGGACTCGTCGAAGGAAGCGCTTCACATAAATATTTTTCAGCTAATTCAGGATAATTCCGACGGAAGCTCTCATAGGATTTCCTGCCGTTGCAATATATTTTTACGATTCCTTCATACAAACTTAAAAAGGAAGGAAAATCATTTAGAATCTCATTCCGGATATTCTGATCCAGGCTCCCCTTTCTTTCACAATATTTAAACACATCCCAAACAGCGACTCTATGGTCCGTAAGAAAATTAATGCGTTCGGAATAGCTCTCAACATAGTCTTCTTCGAAAAGATCAAAAAGGATTTTCCAGAACTGGTTTCTCCGGTGCGCGTAATACTGCTGCATTCTGAGCGATTCAGCTCCGGGCATGGACCCCAGAATAAGGATTTGGGAATTCTGCGAGACGACAGGAGCAAAAGATTGAAGCACTTCCGACATAAAACAATATTAAACAATTAAGGCTGAAATCCAAAGAAGAATATTACCAAATCTCTATACTATTCATTTATAAACCATTTTACTCTTGCGGAATCTTAAGTTACAATAAGCTATAAAAAAACGTTAACTAATTATCTGAGTTAGTAGAGTGTCCAGAAAAACTATCTTTTTTATTGACCCGCACAATGTTGTCAGAAATAAACTATATGATAGCCTCATTGATGAAGAACACGAAGTCTATTTTCTGAATGATTACACATTATTCCCGGCGATTTGCCGATCCTTTAGCTCCCCTCTTATCATCATAAACCCCGACAGAGGCAGAAGTTTTTCCTTCTGGAAAACGAAGCTGAAAGAACTCTCGAACGACGGGAGCCTCTCCCATGTAAAAATTGCAATCGCAACATATAACCGATCTCTCTTAGAGGATCCTCTTTTTATCTCTCTCCCCGACAGATACTCTGTTCTTCTATTGAGAAATGAAAAAACTGACGGTACAGCTGAAATCATTCAACTGATACGGAACCACACAAAAGAGCGTAACAGAAAATACCTGAGAGCGGATTGCCGGAATGAAGAGACATCCTTCAATGTTAAAATCGACGGTATTTTCGAATACGGAACAATTTCCGAAATAAGTTCCGTGGGAATGTCCGTTCAGTTTCAGACCTCTATAGATTTGTTAAAAAACAGTTTTCTGCCCGATATTCAGATAAAGCTTAAAGGAAGTCTGCTTCTATTGTCCGCCGTAGTCGCAGGCTTCAGAACAGATCCTAATGGGAAAAAGATTTATGTGCTGCTTTTCGATGGGAGAACCCCGGAGAACAGCAGGTCAAAAATCCGCCATTTTGTCAGCAAAGTGATACATGGCGATGTAGAAAAAGAATTAGCGGTACAGATGAGAAGACGGCTTCCGGTCAGCGCCTGAAAAAAAAGAGCCCCGGAGGGCTCAATTATCATATTTAAAACTGATTCAAATAATCAATTATCCGGGAACTTTTACAATTTCAAACCTGGCGGCAGCGGGTGCGGCCACCTTTTTGACATACAGAGCCGCAAACTCAACCTGAACGATATAGGCGACTGAAATCAGCAGCGCCATATCGGCTCCGTTCTTTCCGAATACGTTCATGGCAATAGCCAGGGCTATGGAAAGATTCCTGATAGCCGTTCCGAAAATGACCGGACTCTGATTTTTAAAATCGAAAAGACTTTTGCCGACAAATATGGAAAAGAGAAAATTGATTATATAGAAAAGAACGATGGGAACAATCACATGAAGAAGTATCTGCGGATTGTTGTATATGGCTTTTGCCCTTAAGGCCATGGCGGCAAAAATCATAAGAAACAATCCCAGAGTCGAAATCAGAGGAAATTTCATTTTTATTTTCCTGTTATATTTCTCTTCTCCCACTTTTTTCACAATGAGAAATCTCGTAAAGACTCCGAGAACAAGCGGAAGAATAACGATAGAAAAGATTTGTATAAACATGGACATCATGGGAACTTCAACTTTCGCTCCCAGGAGGAACTGTATGTAGAGCGGCGCCAGTATCGCGCCGAGTATCATGCCGCTGGTCTGGATTTTAATGGCGCCGTTCAGGTTCCCTTTGGCGAAGCCTGTCCAGGATATGGTCATGCCCGAAGTGGGAATCAGACCGATAAGAAGCATTCCCATAATCATCATCGGTTCTTCTGCGAAAAAGATTTTTCCCAGGCCGAAAGAAACCAGAGGGATAAAAATAAAATTGATCAGCTGCGCTGCCACAACCGGCTTGTTATCTCCTCTTACAAAGAGCTTTTTTACCTGAAGATTGACCATCATGGGGTATACCATCAGGAACGTCAGAAAAAGAATAGTACTTTTCAGAAAGGTAACATCAAACAGAAGCCCGGCAACAAAACCGAGGACCATAAATACCGGTATAGTATATACCAGATGTTCCTTAAGAAATTTTAAAACTTTCCACATAAACAGATTCCTCCTCTAATTGCTTCGCCACTATATATAGTTTCTAATATATAGTCAACAATAAGAAATCTCATCTGCCTACTTCTTTTGTTGAAAAAACACCTTCTATTGGATAAAATTGTCTTATGAGTGACTTCAGCGACAATAATGTTCTTGATTCTGAACTTGAATCCCTTCTGGCTCCCATTGGCAGCACAGATGACAAACCGGATTTTGATGACTTATTCAGCGATAACAAACTTTCATCGCCAAAAGCAGAAGAAGTATCCATGCTTGAGGACATTACGAGCGAAGAATTTCACGCTGTAATAGATTTTGAATGTGAACCCAAGCCTTATTTCAACAATCCCAATTACTACAAATTTCTACTGACGGGTATGGGGGATATTTCAGACAAACTGCACAAAACACTGCAGAGCTATCTGAGAGCGACTGATCCGAAAGACAAAACGGTCTACCGGCAGCGCATGATCCCTCTGTACTGGGAATTGATCCGTAAACAGGTTGAAGTATTAAGCGAAGATTCGGAAATGCCCCGACGGCTTCTGATCCGCTATGGCGCTCTTCTTCCCAATGTCATTTCAGCGGAACAACGGAAGATGCTCTCTTCGATTATTTTTGAAAACCGTTTGGACGAACCGGTCCACTATGTTGACGAATGGTTTCTTTTCGTGGGCAGGGGCGACGTAGCTCCTCTTGCGACCGATGAAGAGTTTACCTATAGAAAAAAAAGCAAAGATGTTTCCGCCATTAAACAGCAGCTGACTAAAGCCAGGGGAGAAAAAGACTCCTATATTGCGGCCATCCGGAATCTGGAAATCCGGCAGAAGTCTGTGGAAAAGTCTCTTATGATGAAAGCCCAGGTTGTTTCCAGGCACGAAAGATCCCGGGTTTATACAGGTGTCCGGGACCCATACAACCAGTCCCAGAGAGCTTCCCTGGGAGAGATACTCTCCCATGTAAAGGAACTCCAGAATATCGACAGGGAAATAAAAGAGCGGTTTGACTCACTGCGCAGAAACGGCGAGAAGTTAAAGAACCTGGAACAGCAAGCTCATAGCGCCGGGGTGGGAACGTCTGTCGACCCCAGATTGGCATCAAAGGAAGTGGACAGCATACGGCAGATGGCGAAAATGTCTGTCGGCCGACAGGGAAACCATATGCCCATGCTGATGAAACAGTTCTTCTTCTCAAATATAAAAGCCATTGCCACGAGAGAAAATATCATAGACCTGCTCAGGCAATTTGAAAATATTGATCCGGGAGTGTTCAGGAGAACCTTCCGGCAGAAGACAACGAGAATCGTGCCTCATGTCATAATCCTCCCCTGTTTCGGAGACAGAGGTCTTTGCTGGGAGCCATTTGAAAAAACCAACAAATCGACAAGCCGCGGAAGAATCGGGATCCCCATGTTTCCCAAAGACCTGAAAGTCGCCGTGCTGACCGCTCTGGGCGATTTGCGATGGCAGGTCGCCAAGGAAAAAGCTCAGCATTACTGGATGCAGGAAGGTCTTACGGGGCATTATTATGAATGGTTCGACTCCAAAAAACTGAGAGGCGACGTCAGACTTAAATTTATCCAGGATTATATTTTATGGATGACGAAAGAGTCGGAAGGTGTGCAAAAGCTGGATAAAGATGTTCGCGGAATATTCTGGCGGGACATGCCTTTCCCCCTCCAGCTGAGAGAATCACTCAGAAAGAGGGGATTCGTTTATAACGAACTTTTCAAGAAAGACAAAAACAGAGAGATGTCCGACGGGTATTAACGCTTTCTCTTAAATAGAGGCGCGATATATTTCTCAAGATCCCATTTCTTATTGATGAACTTGATTATCTGGGAATAGATGAGATAACTTCCGACAACCGAAAGCATCACTGCGCCCAGGGTCAGAGCCGATACGAGCTGACTGCTTGTTTCGGCTGTAAATGCGAAACCGATCAGATAGAGAAATAGAATCAGCAGAATCAGCATGATTCCGATATTGACGATTGTCCCTACTATGAGGAACAGAAATGTATTAAGTTTCTTGTTCATGTTTATTTTTTCCTTCCAAGGCAAAAGTTATAAGCAGGAGAATGCCGAAGACGACAATTGATGAATCGGCTACATTGAAAACGGGAAACCGCTCCATTCCGAACAAACCGTAGAATTTCACGCTGACAAAGTCCACCACTCCGTCGGGACGGAAGATGCGGTCAATGAGATTTCCAACTCCACCGCCTAGGATTCCCGCCATCAGCCACCGCTGTAAAACCGTTATGCCATTGGCACGGAGTATATAAACAACCAGCCCGGCCATAACGATCAGGGGAATAATAATAAAAAGTATGATTCTGACGAAATTGGGAACAGAGTCTCCCATACTGAATGCAATACCGAGATTTTTTACATGGACGATCCACAGAAAATCGTTCCAGAAGGAATATCCAATGGAATTGACAGCAATGTTGTCTACAATCAGTTTTTTACTGATCTGATCGGCTGCGATAAGAAAAGCCGGCAGAACCATTGTCAGGCTTCTCTGCATATTTTTATTCACAAATCTTCTCCGTGTTTTTATGGAAATTAAAGTCCGGTAGGAATATCGATGAACTCCGTTTCTATGGACAATTCCCGCTTTATCTTTTCAGCCAGTAGTTTAACACCATAGACTTCCGTTGCATAGTGGCCCCCGCAGATCACGTTGATTCCCGCTTCCAGAGCGGCATGATACAGAACATGCCCGGCCTCTCCGGTAAGATATAAGTCCGCGCCGGCTTCAATCGCCTGATCGAGATCATGGGAAGCGCTTCCGGATATGAGAGCGACGGTGCGGATTTCATCCTTTCCGAATGGCAGCACTCTGACACTCTCCTCCCAGCTTCCGAAAAGACGGGCCGTAATTTCATCGCGGGTCTGAGGCGTTTCGAATTCCCCCTTCCATCCGATATGAACGCCTTTGTAGGCACCGAAGGGCTCGAGGGATTTCAACCCAAGAGCTTTAGCCATTCCGGCATTGTTGCCGAGTTCCTCATGCATATCCAGAGGAAGATGAGCGGCATAAAGGGCCAGATCATTTTTGATCAGAATTTCCATCCGTCTGTAAAAATCGCCGGTTACGGGAATGACACGGCCCCAGTACAGGCCGTGATGAACGAATAGCATATCGGCTCCCGACTCTGAAGCCCGGCGGAAACTCTCCATAGATGCGTCAACGGCAAAAGCGATTTTCTTCAACTCCTTTTCTGTTCTTCCCACCTGAAGCCCGTTCAAAGAAGCATCGCGACCGGCCATTTCATTGATATTTAAAATATTTCTTACCCATTTATCAAATTCTTCTACGTTCATAGGGCCATTGTAAATTATTATTTATAACATGAATAGAAATATAAAAGAACTTTCCTACGACGATCTGAAACTGACAGTTGATATTCCCGATCATGACAAAACTTCGGTTGATACGGGCAGCTGGGGAATAATCGGTCAGCCAAGAGCCCTGAAAGCCCTCAAGATGGGAATTGAAATAAAAGCAAAAGGCTACAATCTCTTTGTCTCCGGGGACCCCGGCACAGGCAGAAAAACAGCTACCATGCAAATCCTGAAAGAGCACAGCAGAAAAACATCTCCCCTGAAAGATATAGCTTATGTATACAATTTCGATAAACCGGAAAATCCAAAAGTGCTCTATTTCCCGGAAGGGTCGGCTTCGCGATTTAAGAAGAAAATGAAAGGGCTGGTGGAGAAGCTCAAATCCATCATTGAGGAGAACCTCTCTGAAGAGACATATAAAAGCGAAAGGGACAGACAGATAACTCAGATCGAAAGCCGGGAGAACCGGATCCTTTCCGAATTTGAAGACAGGCTTGTCGAGGCGGGATTTCGCACCATTCAGGTTCCCGATGAAGAGAACGAGGAAGCGCTGACAGATCTGGTTCCGCTTTATAACGATGAAGCTGTGACTTTTGAAGAACTGCAAACTTTCGTAACCGCCGGCACCATTACCGAAGAGCAGTGGCAGGCTATCCGCGAGCGCTACTACTACTTCATGGATGAAATGAAGAACATCTTCTCATCCATAAAGAGAGAACGGGAACAGATGGAAAAAGACCTGCGCAAATCCGCCGAGGAAGCCGTCCGAAAGAGCATTGCCGGTGAGCTGCGGAAAATCCGGAAATCCTGGACTTTGCCGGAGGTCAGAGAATATCTGAGGGATATGGAAAAAGATGTGATCCAGTTCCACAGCCTTCTCATCGATGAAAACGCCGAAGAGGAAATGGGAGATCTGCTCTCCGAACGATACGATGTCAATATCATTGTTGAGCACAGCAAAGAAGATCAGCTGCCGGTTCTGACGGAAAATCATCCTACCGATGCCAATCTTTTCGGTACCATTGAAACATCTGTGGATTTGAGCGGAGAGGGACGGACTTCCTTCATGATGATCCGGAGCGGTTCTCTGATTTCAGCCTCGGGAGGTTTTCTCATCCTCCAGGCCGAAGACATATTGAAAAACGATGAGCTGTGGAACGGTTTGAAAAGGGTTCTCCAAACCGGACAGGTCGAAGTCAGGGGGCAGCAGTCTCCTTTAGGCATTCCCATGACAAATATGAAGCCGGAACCTGTCAGGATCGACACAAAGGTGATAATTATCGGGCCGGCGGATCTCTATTTTACTCTGTCCCAGCTGGACAGCGATTTCATCAAGCATTTTAAAATCAGCGCGGAATTCGATTCCGACATGGAACGCAACAATTCGACGATCGGCGAGTACACCGGTTTTATCCACAACCTCATTAAAAAGGAAGAATTGCGGTCTATAGACGACGACGGGATTCTGGAAGTATGCCAGTACGGCATTAAACTTTCCGACAGAAGAGACCGCCTGAGCACAAGGTTCTCACTTATATCCGACCTGCTGCGCGAGTCTGATTACTGGGCGGCCCGGGAGGGAAAGGACCTGATCGATAGAAACTCTGTCATCAGAGCCATAAGAGAAAAGAACTACATACTGAACCTGCCGGAAGAGAAGCTGGATGACCAGATAAACAGAGGGGTTATTCTCATAGACAGAGAGGGAGAAGCCATAGGCGCCGTAAACGGGCTGGTCGTATTTGACAGAGGATATCACTCCTTCGGTTTGCCGGTCCGGATTACCGCATCAGCGGGTCCGGGCAAGGGAGGTGTCATTAATATTGAAAGGGAAGCCGGTCTTTCCGGAAACATTCACGACAAGGGCATGTTCATTCTCGAAGGTTTTGTAAGAAAGCGTTTCGGCAATACCTACCCGCTCTCCTTCACGTCGTCCATTTGCATGGAACAATCATATACAGGAGTTGACGGGGATTCGGCTTCGGCAGCGGAATTATTCTGTCTTGTCTCTGAAATATCAGAGGTCCCTCTCCGCCAGGACCTTGCCGTGACTGGATCGATAAATCAGCTCGGCCATATTCAGCCGGTCGGGGGAGTCTCTGAAAAAATCGAGGGATTTTTTACGGTTTGCAGCAAGAACGGCTTAACGGGAACCCAGGGAGTTATCATACCGGAAAGCAACAGGGACAACCTTTTATTGCCTTCGCGTATTCTGGAAGCGGTCAAAGAGGGAAACTTCCACATCTACACAATGAGAACTGTCGATGACGGACTGGCTTTGCTGACAGGCATGAAAACAGGAGAGAAAGGCGGGCAGGGAAGATATCCCGAAGATTCTCTGAACGGCAGAATCGATGAAAAACTGAGAGAATTCAGCCGTCTGAGCCGTGAAGAGAAGTAAACTTTCTTGACAGTAGGGGACCCCCCATTATAATTTGATATATAATCGTGAATAGTTTCACTTAAGGAAGTGCATCAGTGGCTCTTAATATCGACAGAGAAAAAATCATTCGAGCTGTAAGACAGTCTATCCCATTGGCAATTACAACATACAAACTGCCCCATGAAACGGAAATGGATCTGGAAAATGTTCTGGGTATGTTTCTGAAGGAAATGGATCAGGATATGCTGAAGGACCGTCTGGCCTACCGTCTGAGAGAGCTGGCTGTCAATGCCAAGAAAGCCAATACGAAAAGGGTTTACTTTGAGGACAAAGGTCTCGACCTCGCCAATAAAGAGCAGTATGAAGAAGGAATGCGGAACTTCAAGGAAGAGACTTTCAACAATCTCGATTACTACCTGAACCTGCAGAAGGAAAAGGGTCTGTACATTAAGATAATTTTCCACAGCCGCGGCAAAAAATTTAAAATATCCATCAAGAACAACGTTGAAATCAACAGAAAGGAGCAAATGAGGATTTACGACCGTATCGCCCGATCAAGAGCTTTCGACTCCATGGAAGAAGCTTTCGCCGAAGTTCTTGATGATTCGGAAGGAGCCGGACTGGGAATCGTCATCCTCATACTCATGCTGAGAAAAATGGGTCTCGATGAAGAATCTTTTGAGATCGAAGGCGAAAACGGCGTAACAACAGCATCCATAACCATACCCATGGGCGAAGTTCACCTTGAAAAACTTGAACTCCTTACCAGGCAGATCGTCGATGAAATTGAAGCCCTTCCCCAGTTCCCCGATAATATCGTTCATCTGCAGAAACTGATTAACGACCCGGACTCGGAAATTGCTGAAATAGCCCGCCGGATCGCGACAGACCCGTCGCTGACAGCGGATCTGTTGAAAACCGTAAACTCAGCGCAATTTATGCTTCCCAACAAAGTGGACAACATCGCCGACGCTGTAAAAATGGTCGGCCTCCGCGGTTTGAAAAACCTGCTCTACAGCTATGGAACGGAAAAGATATTGAACTTCCCCGAAAAGAAAGAGCTTTGGGAGCATGCGCACAGAACAGCATATTATTCTTATAACCTGGCCAGAAACAGACGGCTGAAGAAAGAAATGGTCGACGACGCCTATATCGGCGGCATCCTCCACGATATGGGAAAAATCGTGTTTTCCAATGTTCACCCCATGCTGATTGAACGGATACAGGAGTTTTCTACGGAAAAAGAGATTCCCGGAGAACTCTTCGAAAGGCTGTCAGCCGGTTACAATCATGCGGAAGTGGGCGCCAAGATCGCCGAGAAATGGAACTTCCCTGATTCTCTTGTCGCCGCGATCGGGTATCACCACAACCCGGAAGCGAGTCCGGCTGACTACAAGCCGCTTGTCTACACGATTTACCTGGCCAATGCCATATGTAATCTTGAGAAAAAAGAGATAAGCTTTGACCAGCTCGATGAAAAGGTGCTGGCTTTCTTCAGGATATCCAATGAAAGTCAGATAAAACACATTATGACCAGGCTTTCCAAAGATTTCGAAAACGAAAGATCAAAGATTTAGCATTTCCCTCTTTACTTTGTTTTTTGTATATATTATATTTCATATATACAAAAAAATAGGAAAGGAGCGGCCATGACAGTTAAAATATACTCTACTCCCACTTGTTCATACTGCAATATCGCAAAAAAATATTTCCGTGAACACAATATAAAATTCACTGATTACAATGTAATGATCAACCCTAAAAGAGCCCAGGAGATGGTCGACAAGTCAGGACAGCGCGGAGTTCCCGTCATTGATATAAACGGAAAGATTATAGTCGGGTTCAATCAGACTGAAATAGAAAGAAGCCTTAAAAGGTAAAAGTGTTAAACCATTTCTGAAGTGCTATTCCCGTGGCGACAGAAACGTTGATGGAACCCTTCAAACCTCCCGTTCTTATCGACACCCGTCCCAGGCTGCTGTCCGCAGCATCCAGAGAAGCGGGGCTGACGCCAAGTTCTTCAGATCCGATGATCAATGTTCCTTTTTCAGGAAAGGGAAAGGATTCCAGAGCGGTTCCTCCCAGCTCCAAAGCGAAAAGCGGATGAACGAGATCATCTAATTTCCCATAGCTCCATGGCAAAATATCGGTACAGCCCATGGAGCTTCTTTTTGCCCTTCTGTGATCGGGAGAACAGGTTTCTTCCGACAGGATAATCTCTTTAATGCCGAAAGACTCGGCTGAACGGAAAATCGATCCGACATTAAAGGGAGAGCGGACTCCATCCAGATAAAGATAGAGCTCACCTGAGACCCGTTCCGAACGGGCCGCCTCATTTTTCGAAGGAAGAAAATCCCAGTCCCCGGGTTCCGCTCCGACAGCACTTTGCAGCTTATACCGGAGGGAATTGCACGACCATAAAAGAGTGTCTTCTTTCCCTTCTGTTTCCAGAGCGGATATTAAACTTCGGCAGGCTTTATGAACTTTTTCTTCATAAAAACGATCTCTGAGAATCATATCAGCCAGTCCCGCGAGATAAACCCTGTTTATTGACCCGCCGGATTTCAGGTTCTCTTCAAATCCCTGAAGAAGCAGAGGAAATTTCCTTCTCCTCGTATCGTCTTTAAGAGATGCCAGTTTCCTGAGAGTAATCATCAGAACGATTCCCGGAGAATCTCGAAAAGGCTGTCCGCCCCGACAGTCTGATTGACATTGGATAGCAGCGCCGAGGTAATATCGGAACAGATGGACAGTTCGTCGGATTTGATTTTCATCTCTTCCAGCCGGACAGGCAGTTTATACCGGGCGATGATGCTTCTGACCATTGTGCTGAGAGAATCTCTCTCACCCAGGGAAGACCAACCAAGACCTTCTCTCAAAGCTTTGGCAGCCTGCCCCGCTCTATCGGTAGAGGAGTATATGGAGGAATCAAAAACATGGGGATAAAGGGTTGTAACCAGCGAAACGCGGGGAACCTTGTAATAGGACCCTGTTACATAGGCGAGCATCAATCCCGGTAATGGTCCAGTCATGGAGAGAGCCATAGCGGAACTGACTGAGGCCTCGCAGGCAATTTTTCTGAAATTCAAATCCCCCTGATTCCCCGAAATCTTATCGAGAACCGAAGTGACTTTTCCAATGGCATCGAGTGCCGCTGTTTCAACAAGAAAGGACGATTGTCTGCTGATATAAGCCTCAATGGATGAGAGGAGTATCTCCATTAAAGCCAGTAATGAATATTTTGCCGGAAGCGAGACAGTCAAAGTCGGATCGACAATGATCTGTTTTGTGCTGAATGGCGGCAGATGGGAAATCGACGAAGTTCTCTGCCGGCTTTCCGTTATAAAACAGGATTCCGAAAGAAGAAAAGGGTCTCGAAGAGATGTCGGCACGGAAATAAAGGGAAGTACGATTCTCCTGGTAACACGATCTGTAAAAAAATCATCGATATTGCCTTCTCCGGCAGCAACAAAAGCCACGGCTTTTGCAAAAGAAAGAGTGCGGACTCCGCCCAGGCCGACAATGACCTGGCTGTGGCTTCGTTCAGCGAGAGACACGGCTTCTTCAATGGAAAATGTGGAAGCTGAAGATTTAACATCGCTGTAAACCAGCACCTTAAGATGCTTTTTCTCCAGAATGCCTTTTACGTAATCGAGAGTTCCTGTGCTTTTATGAACTGAATCGGAAATGAGCAGAACCCGCTCGCCCCAGCTAGATGCCTCACTGCCGAGTCTTAAGATTTCCTTGTTTCCGAAAATAAGCGACCCGGGAAATTCCAATCTGATTTCAGCCATAAAACCCTCTCATTTTGCAGCAAAAAAAAGACAGAGTTGAACCCTGCCTTTCTTTCTAAGATTCCCGCTGAATTCTGTCAGCGGATTCCGAACATATCCATTATGCTATCGGCAACTTCGCCCAGCACTTTGTCGTTAATGTAATTGGGATCCTGAAGCTTGGCTTTGACTTCTTCAACTCTGTCCATTCTGATATCGGGAGATGACTTGGCCGTATCAGCTGCTTTCAGGAGTTCCGCACTTCTCTTGGCTTCATCCGAAACATTGACAGAATCCGCTTCGTTTTTCTTGACAACTTTTGATGTCTTGCTTGTTTTGTTGTATTTGGCTACCGGATCAACGGGACCCAATCTGTCTATTGTCATCTTATCTCCTTTGCTCCCACATTAATACTATCGTCAAAATTCCGATAACATTAACATTTTATTTCCCCGAAACAAGAATTGCGAACTCACCTTTAATTGTAACCTCTTTTCCCAGCATTTCAAGGAGACTTTTAGTTGTTCCCTCGACATACTGCTCATGGATTTTGGTCATTTCCCGGCCTATGAGAGCTGTTCTTTCCGGTTCCAGCTCAGTCAGTTCGCCCATTAATTTCTCTATTCTGAAGGGTGACTCATAGACGACAAAAGCTTCTTCTCTATCGAGCAGTTCCCTCAGCCTTTTTTTTCTTTTTCCCGATTTCTGAGGCAGAAAACCTTCAAAAAGAACGCTTTTACCCTTATACCCGCCTATGCTGGCCAGTGCGGTCTGAGCCGACGGACCGGGCACGGGAATGGTTCTGAAACCGGCATCTCTCGCCGCTCTGACGAGGATGGAGCCGGGATCGCTGATACCGGGCGTTCCCGCATCGGAAACATAGGCGACATCTTTCCCCTCATCGAGGAGCTTTATAATGCCGGCGGAACTCTGAACCTCATTTCTGGCCCTGCAGCTGATCGTATGCTTCGCAATGCCGTAATGGGACAGCAGTTTTTTAGAAAGCCTGGTATCTTCACAGGCTATGACATCGACATTCTTAAGGATCTCAACGGCCCGGTAGGTCACATCTTCCAGATTGCCGATGGGAGTCGCTACAATATAAAGATCACCCATAACACCATTTTACTGATTAATCTTTCTCTTGCCTACGTTCTGAACCGACACTAGACTTATAAATATGGATATTGATCATACTGGCAGCTAACCTTACCATCGTCGATTCGAAAGAGGCCGCTGAGAAAGAAATAAGGATCTTGCGGAATTAGTTACAACTTCTCCGGCATAAGATCAGAGAAATATTAAAACCATGTTATTGAAAATTACCGTAGCTGTCCTGCTGGCAGCTGTTCTCGTTATCATCATAATCTCTCTGTTAAGGAAAAATCGGCCGGAAAATCCGATTTCCGATGAAAGTTTCCGGAAAGAGAATTCCTACCGCAACTGCCCTATATGCGGAACGCCTCTTCTAAGAGGGGAAACAGTCCACTCTCATCTCTATCCGGGAAAACCGGACGGCATGATGTACATTTACGGCTGTCCCTTCTGCCACAAAGATCATCCCCGATTCAAAGGCGGCCGCGAAGTCGAAAGAATCTGCCCCTATTGCAAAGTGAAAATCCCATCAGATGGATGGGTGGTAGCCCGGGTGTTCGAAAAGCCGGAAAAAACTCATGTTCACGTTCTGGGATGCACTGTCTGCCGCAAAGTTAAATAAAAATTTGACGACCTGCCAACAATTTCATATTACAATTTAAGATACCGGTCAGATCCGGGCAGGGAGTGGAACAATGGAATACACAAAAACTAACGATATTGCCATAAGAGATATTCGGAACGAGTTTATCACAAAAAAAGAGTTTTCCTGCAATCTGCCCTATTCATCAAAGGAAGGGGATGTCTTTTTATCCCATGCCTTCCGAACTATTCTGGAAGAGCTGAAACAGGAGACCATGTTTCTCCACCTCGAGTATGTCCTGACCGAACTGGTTCTCAATGCCTCGAAATCCAATCTGAAACGGCTGTATTTCAAAGAGAAGGGTTTGGATATCAAAAACGGCGGCGACTATGAAACGGGAATGAAAATGTTCCGTAAAGAAGCCATGGGAAACCCGGACTACGAAGCGAAGCTGAAAGACGCCGGCAGCTTCGTCAACGTCAGCATTAAATCCGACGGAACGACGATAAACCTCCGGATTACGAACAACAACCCCATGCTCGACATAGAAAGAAAGCGAATCGCAGAAAAACTGAGCATAGCTCACGGTTTTGACGACATTACAGACCTATTCAACCAGACTTTCGATTCCTCTGAAGGCCGCGGCTTCGGGTTGATCATCATCGTTATGATGCTGAGAAAAATCAGCCTGAACGAAAACGCTCTGATTTTTTCAAATGAGGGAGACCACTCAGTCACATCCATCCATATTCCCGTCAGCACGCTGCAGAAAGATCATGGAAAAATCATTGCCAGCGAAATCGCCGTCGAAATGGAGCGGATGCCGCAGTTTCCAGAGAGCATAGTCGCTCTGCAGAAGGAACTGTCCGACCCTAACTGCTCTTTTGCGACAATTACCGGCAAAATCACCTCCGATCCGGCTTTGACGGCGGAAATCATCCGGATTGCCAACTCTCCGGTTTATAAAGTCCGGAGCGAGATCACCGATGTGGCCGGCGCCGTTAGAATCATGGGTATGCTGGGCGTCAAATCAGTCCTCTACAATTACGGCATGAACAAAATCATGCAGAGCAAATACGACAAAAACGTGATTAAGGAAGTCAACGAGCATTCCTATTACGTGGCCCGGGTCTCCGCCTATCTGACGTCATACAAGAAACTGGGGAAAGTAACAGAAGATGTATATGTTGCGGCATTACTCCACGACATGGGTAAGATCATCGTCAATTCCATGAACAGAGATCTGGAAAACAACCTGAAAAAGCTCTGTTCGGAAAAATATATTCCCACATCGGTCCTGGAAGACCTGACAAAAGGCTACAATCACGCCATGATCGGCTCCGAAGTGGCGGAGAAGTGGAACTTTCCGGAAAAATACATTACGGCCATTGCCTTCCATCACATCCCCCTCGATGTGACAGATGAATACAAGGACCTCATTTATGCCATCTATCTGGGAAATGAACTTTATTATTATCTGAAAGATGAAAGGGAATTCTTTGACCTGAACTACATGGTTCTGGAGTATTTCGAACTGGAAGAGGAAGAGCATTTCATCGAATTTATCCAGAATTTGAAAATGCAGGGATTTGATTAAGACTTATATTAGATTAAAGTCTGGTTTCTCACGGCGTTCTTTGCTATTATTCCCTCTATGAGTAAGTATCCCTTTAACGAAATCGAAAAAAAATGGCAGAAATTCTGGGAAGAAAACGAGACTTTTAAAGTAACGGAAGATCCTTCATTCCCAAAAGAGAAGAGAGCATACATTCTCGATATGTTCCCCTACCCCTCGGGAGCCGGTCTTCATGTTGGACACCCCGAAGGATATACGGCAACGGACATCTACTGCCGCTACCTGAGGATGAAAGGCGTTAACGTCCTTCACCCCATGGGTTTTGACTCTTTCGGACTTCCCGCGGAAAACTATGCTATCAAAACGGGAACTCATCCGAAAATCACAACGGAAAAAAACATCGATCACTTCCGCGAGCAGATCAAATCTCTCGGATTCAGCTACGACTGGTCCAGAGAAGTATCGACCCACACTTCCGAGTACTACAAATGGACTCAATGGATTTTCCTCCAGCTCTACAAGAAGGGCATGGCCTACGAAGCGGATACGCCAATCAACTGGTGTCCCGATTGTCTTACAGGTCTGGCCAACGAGGAAGTCAAGGAAGGCATGTGCGACCGCTGCGGGACCCAGGTGGAAAGACGCAATACGCGCCAGTGGATTCTCAAAATAACAGACTACGCCGACAAGCTTCTCGAAGGCCTGGACACTCTGGACTGGAGCGATTCGCTCAAGGCTATGCAGAGAAACTGGATCGGCCGTTCCGAAGGTGCCAACGTCGAATTTAAACTGGAAAAGTTTGATGACTATATTGAAGTCTACACGACCCGTCCCGATACGCTGTTCGGCGCCACCTATATGGTACTCGCTCCCGAACACCCCTTTGTAGAAAAAATCACGACGGCCGATCAGAAAGAAGCCGTTGAGAAATACATTGCGGAAGCGAGCCACAAATCGGACCTGGAAAGAACGGAACTGTCCAAGGACAAAAGCGGTGTATTCACCGGGGCGTATGCCATCAATCCGGTAAACGGAGAGAAAATCCCCGTGTGGATTTCCGACTATATCCTCATATCTTACGGTACGGGGGCCATTATGGCCGTTCCCGCCCACGACCAGAGAGACTGGGAGTTCGCTAAAAAATTCGATCTTCCCATCATCGAAGTCCTCAAAGGCGGCGATGTTTCTGTCGAAGCCTACACGGAAGACGGAGACCACGTGAACTCCGGCTTTCTCGACGGTATGGGCAAACAGGAAGCCATCGATTCGATGATCGCCTGGCTTGAAGAGCGCAAGCTCGGAAAGAAAACCATTAACTATAAACTTCGCGACTGGATCTTCGCCCGTCAGAGATACTGGGGTGAGCCCATACCTCTGGTGCACTGTCCCGCCTGCGGGACAGTGCCGGTTCCCGAAGACCAGCTGCCTATAACCTTACCTCACGTTGACGACTTCAAACCGACCAATACGGGAGAATCTCCCCTGGCTAAAGTTGAAGAGTTCGTCAAATGCACTTGTCCGCAATGCGGCGGCGAGGCCAAGAGAGAAACCATAACCATGCCCCAGTGGGCCGGCTCCTGCTGGTACTACCTGCGCTATCTCGATCCGAAAAACGAGAAAGCCTTCGTTTCCAAAGAAGCGGAAGACTACTGGATGCCCGTAGACCTCTACGTCGGCGGAACGGAACATGCTGTTCTTCACCTCCTCTATGCCCGTTTCTGGCATAAAGTCCTTTTCGATCTGGGACTTGTCAGCCATGCGGAACCTTTCCAGAGACTGGTCAACCAGGGAATGATTACGGCATACGCCTATCAGAGACCGAACAAGTCTCTCGTCCCGACAGATGAGGTTAAGGAAGAGGAAGGAAAATTCATCGAAATCGCTACGGGTAAAGAACTGGAACAGGTTATAGCCAAAATGTCCAAAAGTCTCAAAAACGTGGAAAATCCCGATGAGATGATTGAACACTTCGGCGCCGATTCCTTCAGAATGTATGAAATGTTTATGGGCCCCCTTCAGGTATCCAAACCCTGGTCGACCAAAGGTCTGTCCGGTGTCCACCGCTTCCTGAACAGAGTCTGGAATATCGCCGAGAGGGAAATTTCCGATGAGAAACCTTCCGATGATATGATCAAACTGCTGCACAAGACGATCAAGAAAGTCAGCCTCGATACGGGAGCGCTGGAATTCAATACGGCGATTGCCCAGATGATGATCTTTATCAACGAAGCGTACAAGCTGGACAAATGCTACAGAGAACTCTGGGAACCCTTTACCCTGCTGATTGCCCCTTATGCTCCCCACCTTGGAGAGGAAATGTGGCAGATGCTCGGACACGAAGAGATTCTCGCCTACAAGCCTTATCCCGAATGGATCGAAGAACTGACACTCGATGACGAGAAGGAAGTTGTTGTTCAGATCAACGGAAAAGTGAGAAGCAAGATGACTGTCGCTGCCGGAACATCGAAAGATGATCTGGAGAAGATGGCCTTCGGGATTGAGAAGATTCAGTCCATGACCGAAGGCAAGAATGTCGTCAAAGTCATTTGTATACCGGATAAGCTTGTTAATATTGTTGTTAAGTGATAATTTTAAAAGGAGGGTGAGTGATCATCCTCCTTTTTTAATAAACCATATATTCATACGTCCCGTCAGACTTTATATGTAATTCCAGAATCAACCCAGAAGAGTTCATCAACTTATTAACCCCGGTCGGAAAAGATGCATCTGTATAGACCGAAGTCCCTTCTGATAAAATATCCACCCCGAAGACATCCCGGTTCGTCCACAAACCTTGCGGCAACCTCAGATTGACCTCCCGAAACCGTATTTTGCGCACATCGTAATAAGACAAATCCCCTGTAATGATTTCATCACAGAGAACCTGATAATCCAGAACCCAGCGGCTGTCAGAACCGGCTTTCTCGTCAATCAGCGAACGAAGTCGGGGAATATTAATATAATCGGGATTGATATATTCAGAGCATTTTAGAATGACAGAACCGACAAATCCCTCATCCCATGAAAATGAGCCGACGCCCCGGCTTTCAGTATCAAAAGGATAGAGAAACCCGGCCGGCTGGCTCCTGAAGGTTCTGCCATCTTCCAATACAAAAACAGCCTCGATTGTTAAAGCTGTTGTTTTCCCTTTAATAAACTCAAAAACAAGAGAATCATTTCCATCAAAATCGAATGATACACACTGAAGAATTCCATTTTCATCGCGATAACTCAGCTCCCAGAACTCCGGCTCAACAGTAAATAGATTATCCCTCTGAACCGGCATGGAAATGTTGACTGTGTGTCTATCTCCCAGGAATCGACAGGCGGAAATGATAAGAATCAGGAAAAAGATATATAAAAACTTCATTTTTTATAACTACGTGAAGAATTTCCCTGTCTATTTATAAAAATAATTTTTTTTTCGGTATATAATTCATTTTATGACTGAAGAAGTATTCCTCGTAAAACTGGCAAAAGGTCTTGAACAGTACAGAGTCAAGCTTGAATCATCAGCCATTCCCAAAATGAAACAGTCCGCCTCGGTGCTCCACAGCTCTTATAAAAATCTCTATCAGTTTTGTTTAGATAAAAAACTCCTCTCTGTAGACCAATACAGCGATGAATCAGCAGTTAAGGAATTAAAAGCGCCTTCATCCGATCCTTTTATTGAATCGGAGAGACAGGTCGAGCTCAATATCCGATTTGCCGCATATAACAAGCAGCTGGAGTATCTCAATACTTCTTTTTCATTCAATATTGAAAATTTCGATCTGGCAACAGTTAAACAGCTTTCAGATCTGATTTCCTACATCGATTGGACATCATTCTCCGAAAATTCCGGAAAACATATGACCAGAGCGTTCGCTGTTATGTTGGGAACCTTAAGGCTCGGTTCCGATGCCATGCAGGTCAAGGTCATCAAAAATGATCTGAAGCGGCTCAGAGAAGAAACTCAAAATTTCAAGGAAGCGCTTCAGGACATAGCTTTGCTGCGCAAAGAACAGTACAAATCAGAATTGAGAAAGCGGATCGCCTTTGACGGAGTCATCGACTATAAAGAAGATACCAAAGAAGATATCGAAAAGAACATCCGCCATATGATGAAGCGGGAGATGGAAGGTGTTCCTTTTTACAGCCAGCTGATCAACCAGTTGATTGATGATGAAATGAAAGCGCCAGCCAGTTGGGAAGAGCTACTGAAAAAGCTGTCTCCGGAAGAGAAGAAAACCGTAACGACAAAAGGGCTCGATAAAAATGAGCTTCTTATCATAATCAAAGAGTTGGGTAAAACGTCTCTTCTTCTTAACAAGATTTTGAAAAAATTTGATGAAAACGGCATTCTGATAAACCGAAAAAAGCGAAATTTCATTGAAAAAATCGCCTTCGCCCTATCGGAAGCTTTTAACAAGAATAAAAAGATCTTTTATGATATTGAAGTCTATAATGCGGAACACACCGTCAAAAAAGCCGTTCATATGAACTACACTCATTTTGCCGAAGAGCTGAAAGCCAATGCCCACAAGATCTATATGCTTTCAACCCCGGAAAGCCTGAAAAAACTGTCGGAAATGGACGATGAAGATATTCTTATTAAAATCAACACGAGCATGGATGTTTTCAAGCGCAGTTTCCGGAAGCTATCGGCGCTCGATGATTTTTTTAAGGAAAAATCTCCCAAACATGTTAAATCGGAGATTTCCGGTGTTAAAGTTGAATTGAACGGTATAAAAATGTCTTTGACTACCGCCCAGAAGAGGCGCAACGAATACCTTTCCCAGAAAGAGGAAATCGAACAGCTCAAAAAGCTGGGCATTCATATAGAGCAGACTTGAACCGGTTTACCCGGCTCGCATCACTCTGAATATCAGTACTCACCAAGCACTCTGAAGTCTACGGCTTTTTCCTTTATTGCGGAAAGAGCCGCTTCATATTGCGGCTTATCTTCGGGCATCTGAACATCTATGTAGAATTTGTAGGACCAGGGTTTACCATGAATAGGCCTTGATTCCAGTTTTGTCATGTTCAGTTTATGATCGGAGAAAACAGAGAGGCAGCTGGTTAAGGCTCCCGGTTCATCGGAAACCGTCAGAATAAAAGATGCCTTTTGCGGTTTTTCTACCGCCACGAGCTCTTCTCTCATGATAATGAAAAAACGCGTGTAATTATTCGGATTGGTTTCGATCCCCTCTCTGACAATGGACATGCCATATAAATCAGCTGATTCGGCGCTTCCGATTGCGGCGCAACTCGGGTCTTCGAATCTGTCCAGATCCGCGACAGCTCCTGCCGTATCATAATAGGGCACAGGTTCTATATTATGCTTCTTTAAAAACTCGGCACATTGGGCCAGAGCCTGGGGATGGGAGTAGACCTTTTTAATATCTTTCAGATCGACTCCTTTGCGTCCTATCAGGTTGTGGCGTATCCGGACTTTAACCTCACCGGCAATCCGGATATCGGGATTGAGAGAAAGAAGGTCATAATTTTCCAGAATCGATCCGGCAAGTGAGTTTTCAATAGGAACGACTCCCCATCGGACATCGCCTTTCAATACGGAATCAAAGACGTTTTTAAAGGTGTCGCAGGGCAGAGCGGAAACTTCATCATCATGAAAGGAAAGCATGACGGCTTTTTCGCTGTAGGCTCCCGGCTGTCCCTGAAATGCGACTTTCAGCTTCCCTTCGCCGCTTGCAAGGTTCTTTTCAATGGCTTCTTTTTCATTTATATGAGGCAATCTGGCCATCTCTTTACCCAGAACGGGAGCCAGAGCTTCAATATCGCAAATCAGTTTCTCCAGCTGCTCGGGGTAGAGCGACTGGGGTCCGTCAGACATGGCGTGATCGGGGTCGGTATGCATTTCAATAATGAGGCCGTTAGCACCGGCTGCGGCTCCGGCCAGGGCCATGGGGGAAACTTTGTCCCGGATTCCCGTCGCATGGGACGGATCGACGATAACCGGCAGATGGCTTAACTTTTTGATGACGGGAATGGCTGAAAGGTCCAGCGTGTTCCTCGTATAAGGCTCATAGGTCCTGATTCCCCGTTCGCAGAGAATAACATCTTCCGTACCCGAGGCGAGTAGATATTCGGCTGCCATCAGCCACTCCTCGATGGTTGCCGACAAACCTCTTTTCAGAATAACGGGCATCCCCATGGAACCGACAGTTTTAAGCAATTCGAAATTCTGCATATTTCTCGCGCCTATCTGATAGACGTCAATATAGTCCTTCATCATTAGCGCATCGCCGGGAGCGACAACTTCCGTCACAACAGGCATTCCCGTGAGATCCCCGGCTTCCCGGAGATATTCCAGTCCTTCCCGGCCCAACCCCTGGAAGGAGTAGGGAGAAGTCCTCGGCTTGAAAGCCCCGCCTCTGAGCATAACGGCACCAGCCTCTTTCGCCGCCAGGGCGCTCGCGATAATCTGTTCCCGCGATTCAACAGCGCAGGGCCCGGCGATGACGACGATACGGTTTCCCCCGATCTTTACCGGACCGATACTGATGACAGTGTCCTCTTTTTTCAATTCCCGCGATGCCAGCTTGTATGGTTTGTGGATGGGAACGACTTTTTCCACCCCTTTCAGCAGCTCGACTTCTCTTTTGTCTATGGAGACGCTACCGACAGCACCGAATATGGTATCGTTCTCTCCGACGATTTCCCGGACTTTAAATCCTTTTGTCTCGAGAAAATGCCGTATTATCTCCTTGTCGGAATCACTAATGTTATTTTCAAGAACAACTACCATACCTTACTCCTTAAGCCCGCAGGCTGTTTCTGCGGATAATATCACAATAATATCAACCTGGCCGTCTGAGTCAACCACAGAAAGGTATATATGGATTTTTAATAGGCGATTCGTTATAAAATAGTTATGAATAAAATTTCTATCGGCCGGAGCGGACTCATCAGCACAGAAGCGGTTTTCGGGACCTGGGCGCTCGGAGGCGAATACTGGGGTCCCCAGGACCACAGCGACTCCCTGAAAGCCATTCATGCCGCTATTCGGTCCGGGGTCAATCATTTCGATACGGCACCTGTGTACGGCAAAGGCCGGGCGGAAATGCTGATAGGTCAGCAGTTGCGGAAAAACAGGGCGGATTTTATTATAGCCGATAAGTGCTTTTACCGAGAACCGGAAGCTTTCGCCCGCAGTTTTGAAACAAGTCTTAAAAGGCTCAACACCGGATATATCGATATATTTTATATTCACTGGCCGGTGAGCGGGGCGGATATGCGGCCGGTTATGGAACTTCTTGAGAAGTACAGAAAAGAGGAAAGAATCCGCGCCGTCGGAGTCAGTAATTTTTCAGTGCCCCAGATGAGACATATAATGGAGGCAGGAACTATAGACATAGCCCAGTTCGGCTATAATCTCCTCTGGCGTAAAGAGGAAGAGGAACTGATCCCCTTCTGCAGGGAGAACGAAATCACGACAGCAGCCTACTCCATTCTGGCTCAGGGCATTCTTACGGGAAAATTTCTCCAAATACCCAAGCGGGAAGATTTCGAATGGAGACGAAAACTCGTTCTCTTTGATGAAGATGTATTTCCCGAAATAAGAAAAGAGATTCATTATTTGACAGAAATAGCGGAAAAGTATGATTTATCTGCTGCCGAAGCATCAATATTATGGACAAAAGAGAATGAACTGATAGATTGTAGTATACTGGGTTGTAGAAACCGGTCTCAGGCTGATGAAAACCTGAAACCCTTTTCCCGCACTTTGAACAGCAGTCTTGCGGATGAACTGAATAACCTGTCCGACAGGATCAGACCTCTGATTCCCCGGGAAGATAATATATTCCGCCACAAGACCTGAAACAGGATAGACAATGAAGAAATTTATCATATCTTTTATCATTATTACGGCATTTTCGGGATTATGGGCGCAGAATGAGTTTTCCGCTGTCTTTTCAGAAGTGGATATCAACTTCAATCCCCATAAAACCTTTACATCAACAGAAGCCCAGCTTTATACAGCCGTATTCGAAGGACTGGTTACCTACCACCCGAGAACTCTGGAGCCTCTCCCCGCGGCTGCCCGGTCATGGGAGATTTCGGAAGACGGGCTGACCTATACGTTCAAGTTGAGACGGGACCTGAAGTACAGCAACGGCGACAGGTTGACAGCTGAACACTTCAGAACCAGCTGGCTTCAGCTCATGTCTCCTGAAAGCGGATCGGATTACGGATCTCTGCTCGATATCGTCGTCAACGGCGCGGCATATCGCAACGGCGAGGCAGATGCTTCCGAAGTGGGAATTGTCGCGGAATCGGAAAGCGTTCTGAAGGTCACCCTTGAGCACAGAGCTCCCTATCTCCTGAAAGTTCTCTGCCACCACTCTTTTTCCCCTGTTCACCCGGATTTTTTCGAATCGAAAGGGACCGGCCTTATTGTAAACGGACCGTATCGTTTTGAGGAAATCGGCGATGGCCGTATCGTATTCCGGAAAAATGAAAACTACTGGGATGAAGAAAATGTTGAAATCGAACAGCTGAATATAATATTCAACGATGATCCTGTTCAGAATTCCCTGGATTTCGTCAGAAATAAAACAGACTGGCTTGCCGACGGTTTTGATCTGTCCGTTCTCAATGTGGATGAAGCCATTGTTTTCAATCCGCTTTTCTCTACGACTTATCTATTCTTTTCCAATAGAAACAAAGTCTGGAGCAACGGGAATGTGCGCAAAGCCCTGGCTCTTCTTCTCCCCTGGGAAAAAATAAGATCTCTGCAGATGATCCCCGGCTCTACGCTCATCCCATCCATTCCCGATTATCCTGTTGCTGAAGGGATAAAGAGCTCCGATACGGAACAGGCCATGGCCCTTCTGAAACAGGAAGGTTATGAAAACGGGGAAGGTCTTCCTCCCGTTCTGTTAAGGCTGCCCAGATCGGAAAGCATGATGCAGATCGGCGAGATGATTCAGGACAGCTGGAAAGAGCATCTGAACATCGATGTAAACATTCTCAGCGAACCCTATCCTTATTACTTCAGTTCCCTGAAAAAAGATGATTATACTATCGGAGCCCTGACCTGGATTGGAGATTACGCCGATCCCATGACTTTTCTGGAAATGTGGCTGCAAACGAGTACTTTGAACGATGCCGGCTTCTCCGACAGCGGATATGATGAGAAAATCAGAAAATCTTCGGCTGACAATAGGGAAAACCGTTACAAACTTATGAGCGAGGCTGAAAAGATTCTCCTGGATTCGGCTCAGGTCATGCCTCTGGGGCACTCGCCGGCATTAAATATTATCGATCTGAGATTTATTGACGGATGGTATCCCAATGTCCTGGATATCCATCCCTTTAAGTATCTGAAATTCAAGTCGGATTTCCAGATTCCCGGAGTCGTTTCCACCGGTCAGTTATACTCAAACACCTGAGGCGCGAGACTCGCAGCGCCGAACTGGCAGGGTACCAACTATCAGTTATACTCAAAGACCTGAAGCTGGAGAAGATAAACATCTGTCACATTCCCCTCGATGAGCACCTCGTTGACCGCCTCTTTTATCATCTGACGGAGTTCCGGCTGATTTTCAATGAGAAACTGCTCTTCTTTCAGCGAGCTTAGGAGAGTGCGGATCACATCGGTGAGTTGATTTTTACGTTTATTGAGTTCTGTCTGAATTTTTTTATCCCCCTGTGGATACCCCAGGTCAACTTTGACATTGTAAACCTTTGGTTTTTCATCACGGGTCATACCCTGAATCATGGGAATATTTTTATAGTAGGAATTGATGGGGTTCTCTTTCTCTCCGCAACTGAGAAAAAGAGCCGTTGTCAGTAAAAGTGTCAGCACAGCCAGTCTCTTCATATGGACCATTCTACCTTATCTGCCTCCTTTTGTCGTCTATGGAGAGCTATCCGATTAAAGCATAATTGAAGGACACATATTTGACTAGCCGAAATTAATTGTTTATACTGGCGATAATGGAAAAAAAATCAGCCAATGACACCCTCTTCTCCGAGGGGCAGACTATCGTATACCCGCTTCAGGGTGTGGGAAAAATCACGGAAATTTTCAAGAAAGAATTCAAAGGTAACGAGATCCTTTATTATAACATATACCTCGAAGTTTCCGACATGACCGTCATGGTTCCCGTTGATAAAGCGGAAGAATTGGGAATCAGGGCCATCGTATCCACAAAGGATTCCGAGAAGGCTCTGGAATTGATTTCCCAGCCTAACGAACCGGTCACAGGCGACTGGAAAATGCGCTATCAGATGAATCTCGATCTGCTGAAAAGCGGAAGCGTTCTCGATATCGCTGTAGTTGTCCGCTCACTCTACCATCGCAGCAAAGTGAAAGAGCTGCCTATTCTGGAAAGAAAGATTTTCGATACGGCACTGAAACTTCTCATAGATGAAATCGCTTCATCCCTGTCTAAAAGCACAGAGGATACGGAAGAGATGATCTTCAGCCGACTGGAAGCCGAGACAGAAGAATGAGAGCCGCTGCTATCATAACAGCGGCAGGTTCTGGTAGCAGAATGGAGATAAGCACCAATAAGGTGCTGCTCCCCTTTGGCGGAGGTACCGTTGTTGAAGCGGCGGTACTGCCATTCGCCAATCCCGATAAATTTCAGAAAATCATTATAACTTACTCCCCTGCTGACAAAGCCCGGCTTCAGGAAGTGCTTAAAGATATAGCAGTGCCTGTTCAATTCGTTGAAGGTGGATCGACCAGACAGGAATCGGTATATAAGGGCCTGGAAGCTCTCGCCACCGATAATCCCGGAGTGGTTCTGATTCACGACGCCGCCCGTCCATGGCTTACGGAAGAACTGGTAGCCGCTGTTCTCGAACAGGCGGAAAAGACAGGCTCTTCCGTCCCCGTAGTCCCTTCGATTAATGCCATGAAAGTGGTTGATGAAAAGGGACTGATTCTCCATCACCTGAAAAGAGAGCAGACTTTTTCTGCACAGACACCTCAGGGATTCAGCTATACGGGGATACTCGAGGCTCACATAAAAGCCGGGAAAGAAAACTTCAGCGCCATAGATGACACGGAATTATGGGACCGCTACAAAGGACCTGTTTCAACCATTCCCGGAGATACAGCCAATAAGAAAATAACCTATAAAGGGGATCTCTAGGGGATGAGAATTGGTTTCGGATATGACCTGCACAAACTCAAAACCGGTCGAAAACTGATGATCGGAGGAGTCCATATCCCCTGCGACTTCGGAGAAGAAGCCCATTCCGACGGAGATGTTCTGCTTCACGCGGTAATCGATGCTCTGTTCGGAGCTATCGCTGAGGGTGATATCGGCAGCCACTTTCCACCGAGCGACATCCGCTGGAAAGATGTCAGCAGCCTTGTTCTGCTGAAAAAAACAATGGAAATTATTAGAGAAAGAAAATTCAGCCTGATAAACCTCGATTGTACTGTCGTTCTCGAAAAACCGAAGCTCCTTCCTTACAAAGAAGAGATTCGCCAAACCATGGCCGATGCCCTGGGGACAGATATAAGCCGGATATCCGTAAAAGGAAAAACAAAGGAAAAAGTAGATGCGGTTGGCCGGGGCGAAGCCATCGAAGCCTACGCTTCACTGCTTCTCGCCTCCGATTAACTGTCGCTTAAGAGACTTTTTCTGCTGAAACGCTCTTCGTTCAGGCGATTACCCAGCCTGTCATATTCAAAACGGGACATGGCAATACCCTCGTTGTTCTCGACTATCTGTTCATCGATGCCGTAGTTGGTCACACTGATTTCCTTACCGCGGTAGTCTCGATCCCATTTGATAATGGCGACACCCTTATTATCAGCTTTCAACTGGCCGTATAATCCGAAATTTCGCTCCTCGATAACAAAGCCGAAATTATCATATGACCAGGTTTTCATAAACACACCTGTTGTATTGGTCACGGCCTCCTGGTTCTCATCGTAATACCGTACGGCTGTCCGGTTTCCCTTATCATCATACTGCCACTTGATAACAGCGACGCCCATGGAATCCTTTATGAGAACATTATAATCCGAATAGTGTTCCGAGCTGGTCATGAGCCCTCTCTCGTTATAGGCCCACTTATAAATGGATATGCCCCAGGGATCTTCCTTCAGCTCATTATCGAGTCCGTAGTGCTTCTCTTCAAGCTTATTGCCCATAGCATCGTAAACCCATCGGTAGGAAGCCAGCCCCATATCATCCTCTACAGGATTTTCCCTGGCATCGAGATTATACATTTCCAGCTCATTTCCCTGTTTGTAATGGGTCCAGGTGTATATGGTCACTCCGTGTTCATCGGGAGTCAGAACTCCCCAGCGGTTGTAGTGCTCTTCACGGATGCGGTTGCCAAACTCATCGTAAGCCCATTTATAGGTAGCGACCCCGCGGTTGTCCTCAAAAGGGCGGTAAGCCGTATTCATATTGGTCTTTTCCATCAGATATCCATTGGAATCATAGATGAATGATGATGCAGATGTTCCCGTGTTATCCACAGCCGGCTTCCGATCTTTATCGAAACGGCGTTCCATAACCATATTGCCGTCGCTGTCCCAGGTGTAATTGTAGAAGGCGATTCCTGTACGGGTTGAATTGACCGGCTTTCCGTCCCGCCCGAAAGCTCCCCGCTCGATAACGTTGCCCCGGGCATCATATTTGTAGAAATCCTGAAAGGTTCCATGAGCATCGGTTATGCGGTTGCCGAAGGCGTCGAGGAAAAAGGAGCTGATGCGGTGTCCTTCCTTATCCAGGGTCCAGATTTCAGCGGAGACTCCGTCTTTATTCGGTTTCAGGTTACCCAGCCTATCGTAAAAGAAGACGGCTGTTGTCTTTCCCCATTCATCGAGCCTGAGACGTATGGAATAGGCATCAGTCCGGTTGTTTGGAACCGGATTCCCGGAGCTGTCTTTATATCGGTATCGGATATAATTGTCCTCGTACTCCACATCGACAGATTGCGCTCCCAGAACGGGATCCAGGCTGACTCTTCCATTGATCAGGTACTCCACGGATACGAGCCTTCCCTTCTTGAAACCGAGCCGATAACTGTTTACCTCTTTCTCCGTTTCGCTGTCGAGGGGAGACACCCCGTGTATCCTGTACATTCCATCCTGCCTGACGGAGCGGAAATAGAGATATTCCTCCCCACCGGCAAATAGAGTCATATTGATTAATATCATCAGGGCTGCAATGAGTCGCGATTTCTTCATGTGATTAAACTCCCTGTTTCCTTCCGCCTCCGCAGGGCGGTGTCAAACGGTTGAGGCGGTTCTGCTCTTCCGCCTGCTTATATATTTCCGAATAGACCAGAAAATCATTAAATTGCCGGTCTCTTTCTTTCTTGAAGTCTTCCTCTTTCCAGAGCTCTCTCTGTTGAAGCAGAGTTCTCTGAACCGAGACAGGATCGGCGACGGTTTCGAAAACGAGTTTTCCGCCGGCTGTTTCGATCTCCACATCTCCATAATTGAAAAGATACCTTAAAAAACCTTTTTTTTCAGCTTTTACGTTCGTTACGAACCCGATATCTGCAAGATTGGATGTTTCGCTCTTTCCGAAAGGCTTCCTGTTTATATCGATGATCTTTCCGCCTGCCACTTTATAGAGATCGTTTCTCCAATCCTGTACCCGCCACAGCATAATAGCGATAAATGGGATAAGAGTCAAAAGAAGATAGGTTCCTCCGCTATCGCGAAACAACCAAATGAGAAAAGAAACCGATCCGATAGCAAGAATCTGCCACCAGATAGAAAAGAAAAGATAGATTCCCGACTTTCTGAACAGGACTTCCCCGGGAGATTGTGATTCTTCCTGACTCTTTTCGGAACTGTGGATATCCTCTCTGACTTCGAAGTGATTTTCAATTCGCTTGCGGATTTCCACTCTGTCCCGGTCTTTCATCCGGTTTGACCGGGTTGCGAGATATTGTGAGATTTCCTGTTCGATTTTCTGGGGCCGGTCCAGGTGTTCCATAAGCAGAACGGTACCGGCTGCCGTCTGTATATGAAGATTTCCCACATTGAAGAAACGGTTTTTCAGCTTTTTCTTCTGCACCATGATTCCGCAGATCTGATCTACAGGAAGAGTGATCTGCCTGAGACCCGGAGGATTAAGACTGAACCTGACAGATGTTAATTCAGATCCTCGAAGAGAGTATTTTTCAGCCAGCCAGAGAATGAGACATAGGGCTGAATAGATGAAAATCATAAGAGAAGCGGCTTTGTAAAACCAGTTCTGATAGGGAAAAGAAACAGAACTCATAGAGAGAACAGTCATGGCAATGAGGATAAGAAAAGGATACTGAAGGCGTTCAACAAGAAAGAATCCGCTTTTTCTCCAGGTCAGGGCATTATCATTTGAAGCCGGCTTTTTAAGAGAACTTTCATTTTTTCCGATTTTGAGTCTGCCGCGCAGCTTGTTGTAATCGCTTTTCTTTAATCTTCCGAGTAAGGCGACTAAGGACTCTCTCTCCGTTTTGAGATACCTTCCGGAACTTCGTGAAATCAGAGTCTGCTCATGGGTCGTGTTATCAAAAATATCTTGGGGATCCGTAAAGTCTCCCGGGAAGAAAAAGTCCTTTTGACTATTATCTGCTGATGCAGAGCAGAACTCCCCTTCGAGAAAAATATAAAGAGCACCTTTCCCATCGTTTTTATAATATAGAACAGCGCCTTCATCGCAGGTATATTCAGTAAATATCTCAGCGAGTTGACCCGCGGCTGAGGATGAAAGTCCGAAAAAAAGAGGGTGAGTATATATGTCAGAGTACGTATCCATCAGAACCTCACCTTCCGATTATCGGTCTATGTCCTCCTCTTCCCAATACCGATAATCTCCCAAAGTTCAGAAAGAAGAACTCCTCCGAGAATGAGAAGAGCGCCGGAGACTTCCCGAATGGAAAAGCTCTCACCCAGGAGGATTATTGCGAAAATGACGCCGAAAACAGGTTCAAGCGAATAGATTAGAACAGCTCTCATCGGCGATGTATCTTTCTGGTAGAGATTCATCATATAGAGGCAGAAAACGCTGCCCAGAATAACCAGGTAGGCGATGGAAAACAGAAAAGAAGGTGTGGGATTGAGCTTAGGCTCTTCCAGGAAGAATGAGGCGATGATACTGAGAAGTGAAGTTGTGAGGAACTGAATGGAGGTCATTAGTTCGGGACTTTCCTTTTTATTGATCAGATCCATGAAGATGATGAAAAAGGCATAGCCGACTGCGGCGATGAGCATAATCATATCCCCGACATTGAATGGTCCGCCAGTAGGTTTGGAAATGATCCAGATTCCTGCGAAAACAACAATCAGGCCGACAACGTTACCCATAAAAGGTTTGCGTTTGAGAATCCAGATCTGCAGAAAAGGAACAAAAAGTGCGAAAGTGAAGGAGATGAAACCGGCTTTTGAAGCGGTTGTATAGGCCAAACCAACTGTCTGGGCCGCATAGCCGATGAACATGAATATGCCGAGAATGATACCGTTGATTATGGTCTTTTTACCATTGAACTTGAATTTCTTAAAGTAAAGAAGCGAGAAGATCAGAAAGGCCGCTCCGAAGCGGACGGCCAGCAGCATGAGAGGAGTTGAATCCTCCAGTCCCGTTTTGATTATGGCAAATGTTCCGCCCCAGATGATGGTGACCAGAACGAGAAAAATTTCGGCTTTAATTCGTTTTTTGTCCATGGGGGGAAGATAGCATGAAGTATATTCAGTTGTATAGAAGAGAAGTAAATCGACTCTCTTCTATACTTTAATTAATTCATTAATTCGAAGTCTGAATTATCTACATTGATTATAGAATCACCATCAACAGTGACTCTCATATAATTTATTAACCAATAGACATCTCCTGTATTTAAATTATCATCTCCATCGATGTCGACAAGCACATCAACATCGACAATATCACCGCCATCGAAAACGTGAGCAGGATATCCAACCGGTACAGATGTATCAGAACCTGAAAAACCAAGAACTTTTGTTCCGGCAATAAAATCATTTCCTATGTATGATTCAAAATAAATACCAGAAACTCCTGGATCAAAATCGGGAATAGAGCTGATATTTGAAACACTGACTGTTATGGTTCCATCAGAAAAAGAAAGTCCATCACAAGAAGCGAACAGCAGTACAGCTACTACAGCAAATAAGAGATAAATTTTTTTCATTAGATTGAATAAATCCTTTAATTTAGAAGTAAACTTTTTTAATAACTCATTATCACATTGAATAAAATTTCCGTCTATAGGAAAATTTCCTATAAAAAACCCTCCCGATAATGGGAGGGCTATCAATTCAGAGACGTTAATATCAATAAATATACTGAACTCCAACCATTACAGAGACACCATCAACCATATCTACCCCGAGTTCCCAGACATCATTATCCTTGTTCCAGGAGAAGGTATCATCTCCATCGCCGATAAAGAAGTTGGTATAGCCGAGAAGATTGAACCCTTCAAAGACATTCCAGCTGAATCCGGCGGTCAGCATCGCTGACAGATCGATGGGGCTGAAAACACTCCGCAAAGAGAAGTTCAGATTCTGCCCGTAGGCAAAGGCGATTTCGGGATACAGCATTAGCGCATAAGTACCCGCGGATCCGGCATCCTCTCTCCAGTCGAGGAAGGGAAGAAAAACAGATTCCACCCGGAAGGTCAGAGAATTTCCGTAACCGACCTCCACCATATGAAAAAGCCCGAAACTTATATTCCATGTGTCTTTTATAATGTCCGCCAGATCGTCTCCTGCCGCAAAGGGAATAGCCAGAGAGCAGTTCAGATAAAAATCAGCACCCAGGTTGCCCTGAATGGAAAAATACGGTCGCTGAAACGCGGGAATCGTCAGGGATTCATCTCCATCGGTGACTATAATATCGTAGTCGATGGTATCCGTTCCATCAAAGTAATATCCGAGTTCAACTTTCAGGTCGCCGAGCTTGGTATATACCCGTCCTCCCGCGCCGAGATCCAGGACATTGCCCAGTCCGACAGGCGTCGTCCCTGAAAAAATCATCTCAGGAGCCCGCAAAAGCAGTTCGATAAAGGAAAACCGACCCAGGGGAATGTTGACCGATGTCATCCAGGCTGTTTCCGTTCTCACTTCCGATCCCACAAGATTGACATTAGGGGAAATGCTGCCGAAGACAACATCTCCGGAGTTGAAGACAAAGCCGTCTCCCCACCCCAGTCTTGTCTTGCCCACAGTCAGACGGAAAGAAGGAAATTTCGCTTTTACATAAGCTTTCTGAAGGGTGATGACAGGAATTCCGGAGATATCGGGATAACTGAAATCAAGTGCGAAATCAGCGCGGACATTAGCATTTCCAGTCGATTTGAAGGATAATGCTCCCGTACCGGCCATACCATACGCCCAGTATTTGTCACCGACAGATGGAAGCACGGGAGGAACCCATGTACCTCCGGCATCATGATATCCTTCCGTACCCGGATTTACTTCCCGGCTCTGCATCACCGTGTTATAGAGCGTCATATCAATTGTGATATTGTTCTCAGCGGAGAGAAACGGCGCTGCCGCCAGAAGCAGCAGCACCGGAAATAAGCGCTTTACCATGACAGTTCTTCCAGAGAGAAAAGGTTGTTGTCAAGCCGGATGTTGATTTCGATATCGTTGATTTTCATAACCGTTTCCGTGTCGGTTTTCATTTTGTCGACAATTCTGGTTTCCACACCGATCATCCTTCCGTTGATTTCCCGGGCCTGAAGAACTTCCATTTCCTTGAGGAGTCTTCCCGATTTGGTGTAATACTCCCCTTTCCATCCGAGGAAGCTCTCTTTGTCGATCCAGACTTTCTGTACGGGATAGGGTACGGTTCTCACGGTCGCCGTCATTTCCACGACGTAGCAGTCATGCCCTTTAAAGCTTTCCTCACCGAGCAGCTTTATGTCATACTGGGATAACCGGTCTTTGTTGCCGGTCATATCCTCATAGGAAACATCGGACCCGAGCATGGACTGTCTGAGCATGGATCCCTGCATACGGATAAGTTCTTCCGCATCGGGGTAGTAGAGATAGAGCTCATCTTCCGTTCTGAGAACTTTCTGCCCTCTTTCCGCGGTACTGGTAAATTCGATGAGAGACTCGTCGGCCCCTCTGGACCAGGATTTGAATGTGCTGACTTTGGTGCCGAAGCGGTCTTTAATCCGCATTTCTCCGGTTGCCGCCGATGTGTCGAAAACCTGAATATCATCAGCTCTCCGGACGATTTCCTCCCCTGTCAAAGCCGTAAGGCTGACGGGAATCATCAGAGCTGCAATTACGATAGGTATAAATAATTTGTTTTTCACATGAACCTCCAATTTCTCATTTCCTAAATATATCTCAGCGCTTCGACGGGCTGAATTCTCGCCGCTTTGCGTGAGGGTATAAGTGTGGCCAGCGAAGCCACGACTACAGAATAGAAGAAGACGAAAATGGTTCTTCCCGCTTTCAGCTGGGGATAGAGATAGGAAGATATCTCGAAATCCAGTCCGGACATGGCGTCAGTGAAATCGATCCCCACCCGGCTCAAATACAGGACGATGCCGATTCCCAATACCACTCCGATGGATGTTCCGATGATGCTGATGATTGTCCCTTCGAGAAAAAAGAGTCTGGTCAGCTCGCTGCCATGCATACCCAGAGCGCCGAGCGTACCGATTTCCCTCATTCTTTCGTAGATGACCATCATTGTCGTGTTGATGATGACCGTGCTGCCGAGAATAAAGAAGATAAATGCCATCACGTTGTAAATCATATCCGCCAGCTTGAGAAAACCGTACGTCGTGCTTATCTGGTCCCATGACCGGACATCGTATTCCGTTCCCGATCCGTTTTTCAGTTCTTCTCCCAGTTTTGCGGCAAAATCTTTTGCGTCGTATCCCTCTTTCATTTTTATAAGAACTTCCAGGACTTCTCCGTCCATTCTCAGGAAATACTGGGCCGTATCGAGTGGAATCCAGAAGAATTTGGCGTTCAGTTCACCGACGGGAAGAGCGAAGAGACCGACGATTTTAAGCGTAATGGCGTTGGTGCCCCTGGCTGCCGTTGTTGACATAACCGTTACCTTATCTCCTATTTTGAGATTGAGGTCCCGGGCCAGAACAGCCCCCATGATCATCTCTTTTTCTCCGTTTACAGGCAGGCGCCCTTCTTTCAGAGAGCTTTTGAAATCCATATAGGCGTCTTCTCTGTCAAAGTCCGCTCCGATTCCGACGGCTCCGAAATTGGATCCGCCGATGTAAAGGCTTGATGGGAAAGTCGTACGGGGAACAAAGCTCTCGATCTCTTCCATTCCCGCCAGAGCGTTCTCCACCTTTTCCTGATTCACAGTAAGGTGCATGGGGTTGTACCGTTCGAATTCCTCAAAACGGGCGTTCTTCACACGGACTTCGCCGGTGTAATAATTGATCAGATTGTTTGCCATATCAGTACTCATTCCCGCTATGAGCGAGAACATCAGGACTATCGTCATGGCCGCGACTCCGATAGCCATTCCCGAAAGTATAGACCTCCTGCGGTTTCGCGATATATTCCTGAAGGCTGTTTTCAACAGTTTCGTATTCATTTGTTCTCCCCCTTACTGATGTCTCAGGCAGGACGGAATATCCATCTTCAAAGCCCGTTTAGTCGGGAAATAAGCGACAAGCGACGAAATAACGATTCCCGCAATAAAAGCTTTCACCATGGTGCCGGGATTCCATTCACCGCGGAAAACCCCCTGGATGCGGTAACCCATATCCATATCGCGCATGATCGATGTAAAGTCGATGCCTTTTTCCACTATAAAGAAATCCGCTCCCATTCCCAGGACCAGCCCGATCAGCGATCCGACGATTCCGATTCCCGCCGCTTCGATCATAAAAGCGATTCTGATCTTGCTGTCCGCCATCCCCAGAGACCTCATCATGCCGAGCTCTCTGGTCCGCTCGAATATGGCCATCAGCATGGTATTGGAAATACCGACAGCCGCAATGATGAATATGAGGAACAGAATCATCCCGGTTCCACCCCTTTTGGCCTCAGCCAGAGCGAGAAAATCCTTTGCCATGGTTTCCCATCCCATAACGGTAAGTCCGTCTCCGTTCAGCATATTCTGAATTCTGACAACTTCCGCGTCCACGTCGGCATTGGCCGGCAGCTTGATATTGATCTCTGTTGCCGCTCCATCCATTGCCAGATAATCATTGGCCGTTTCAAAGGGCATCATGAGAAGCGTACGATTCACATTGGGGTTGGGACAGTTGAGAATCCCGACGATCTCGAGGTCCATTGCCTCGTAAAATCCGCCGTTTCCTCTGGCGACGATGGTTATCCAGTAACCCACTTCGGCGCCGATGTCTTCGGCCATCCAGGATCCCATGACCACAGCATCTTCGCCCGGTTCAAGAAACCGTCCGTCCACAAGAGTGTCGCCGAACTCAAAAACATCAAAATCCTTCTCCGTATCAATGGCAAAGACGCTGACTGGAAGATTTCCCTCTTCACCGAAATCCTCTTTATTGAGAATAAGGTCTCCGCCGAAGCTGATTCTCTTGGTAGCGGCTATCTTTTCCGCTTCCAGTTTATTCAGAATCTTATCGGGATCGGCAATGCTGAGATCAAGCGGTTTCTGAAAACGGTTTGCCCAGTACTCCTCATTGAGAATTCTGGCCGAGGCCGTTTCGTACCATTTCAGGTTCCGGACCGATTCGTATTCGGCGCCCATGAGCATGGAATCTATGAAAATATACATCATCAGCCCGAAAGCAATGGCACTCGCGGTTATGATTGTCCGTCTTTTATATCTGGTCAGATTTTTAAAGGCCAGTGAAATTAAAAATTTCATGGTTATCTCCTTTCGTCGCTCTGAATCTGCCCGTCGTGCAGCATAACTAATCTGCTGGCATACTCCATGACCATCTTGTCATGTGTCGAGAAAATGAAAGTTGTTTTGTGCTTTCTGTTCATCTCTTTCATCAGCTCCAGAATTTCTTTTCCCGTATCGGAATCGAGGTTGGCTGTCGGCTCGTCGGCGAGAACGATCTCCGGATTTTTAACCAGGGCTCTGGCTATGGCGACACGCTGCTGCTGACCTCCCGATAGCCTTGAAGGCCTTCTGTGCTCCATCCCCTCAAGACCCACTTCTTTGAGAATAGCCATAGTTCTATCCTGTATCTCTTTTTCACCGAGGTTGAGAAGCGACAGCACAAAGGAGACATTTTCATAGGCTGTCAGTACAGGGATCAGGTTATAGGTCTGAAAAATAAACCCGAGATTGTTCCGGCGGAAATTTGTCTTTTCCTTTTTATTCATAGATGAAATCTTTTCATCTTTTATTGAGATTTCACCGCCATCCATCTGATCAATGCATCCGATAAGGTTGAGCAGCGTGGTCTTTCCCGAACCGGAGGGACCGGCTATCGAGAGGAATTCACCTTTTCCAATCTCCAGAGATACGCCTCTCAGGGCTTTAACGACTGTTTCGCCGGCGTGATAATTCCGCACGACATTTTCAACTTTAATCATTTTTCTCCTCCCGTCTCTTTATCTTCATGTACTGTTTCTTTGTTTTTCACCTGCCCGGGCAGGTCTTTGACTTTGTTCAGGGCAGCGGTTCCCATAACAGCCCCCAGATTCATATTATCCAGTGCCGAAGAAGGCATAAGCATCAGGCTGTTATTCTGCTTCAGCCCTTCGTATACCATATTCATGGCCCGGAGCTGGAGCGCCGTAGGGTTGCCGCTGTACTTCAGCGAAGCTTCTTCGAATTTCGCAGCCACTTCCACTTCCGCTTCTCCCAGGATAACCCGGGATTTCTTTTCTCTCTCCGCCTGGGCCTGCTTACTCATGGCATCCTCCAGCTCCTTGGGGATGATGATTTCCGTAATTTCAATGGAGAGGATTGTAATTCCCCAGGGATTGGTTTTCGCATCCAGCTTCTGCTGGATTTCATTACCCAGTTCTTCTCTTTCGGCCAGTAGAGTCGCCAGTTTATGCTTTCCGATCGCATCGCGGAGAGCCGTCTGTCCGGAGAGTGATACCGCTTCAAAATAATCCTCAACTTCCAGTACAGCCTGTTTCGGCTCCCAGATCATCCAGAATGCCAGGGCGTCCACATGGACGGGAACCGTATCGTTGGTCAATGTTTTTTCCGCAGTAAAGTCCGTCACCCGGATTCTCGTATCGACAAAAGCGGCGATTCTGTCCAGAAGCGGAATGAGAAAGAAAAGACCCGGACCATGAACTTTCTTGAACTTCCCGGCCCTGAGAATCACGACCTTGTCCCACTGATACACAAGCTGGATCGATGCGGAAATGACTATCCCCGCCGAGCCGGTCAGCATCAGCCATAGATAGGACCCTTCAAAGAGAGCGATAACATTGAGCTGAAGCGCGATAATCACAAAGATTACCATTGACCACAGCGGAAGGACCGTCAGGACGACCCCTGCTCCCAGTATGGCACCGGAAATCTTAACGATAGGCATCAGTTCCGATGACACGCCGTAGTTCACCTGAAAAAAATATCCGGCCATGATAAACAGGCCGAGGAAGAGAAAAGAGACAGAACTGTAATGAAAATCCTTCTGGATTTTAAAACCTTTCATATTTTTGACTCTCTCTTCCCTGTTGTGCATGAGGTTCATTTTTTATTCCCTCCTCTTTCGTTTTCTGATTTTAAATCAGTCAGATAATCGATAATTTCATCGAGAGTAAAACCATAGGAACCGGCTTTGGAGATAAAAGTTTTCGTAATACCGGAGAGGACGCGCTCCCGCTCAACTTCATCGAGCTGAACTTCCTTTCTGCTGATGAATGTTCCCGTACCCTGCTGGGTATTGACGATGCCTCGTATTTCCATTTCGTTGTAGGCCCTGCCTACCGTATTGGGATTTATACGGAGATCCACGGCCAGGCTCCGCACTGTGGGCAATTGCTCACCCTTGGTCAAGCGCCCGTCCGCTATGGCCATTTCCACCTGGAGAATAATCTGTTTGTAAAAAGGAACACCGCTCTTGGGGTCGAGACTGAATTCCAGTTTTTTTACTCCTGTTTCCGCCACAGGTTTACTCCTATTGTCTACTTGTACTATTCTTCTAGTACAATATAAATATAGCTCTTTAATAAAAGGATGTCAAATTTAATTGCTACTGATGTTTCAAACACGATGAAATATCGAGCTTCAGCCCCCGATTTATCGGGAAGATGGCAACGAGAGTGGATATGGCTGAAGAAGCCAGGGCGGAGAGAGCCATGGTAGACCAGTTCCACTCCCCCCTGAAAATAGCCTGAACCCGGTAGACGAGATCAAACTCCCGCGTGGCAAATCCGTAATCAATCCCCACATGAATGAGAAAGAAAACAGCAAATATCCCGAACAGAATCCCCACAAGAGCCCCGAGAAAACCGATGCCAGCCGCCTCCAGCAGAAACATTATCCGGATTTTCCCATCGGCCATCCCCATGGCACGCATCATCCCGATCTCACGGAAACGCTCATACATGGTCATCAGCATAGTGTTGGAAATACCTACAGCGGCAATAATAAAAATAAGAAAAAGAATGATGCCGCTCGAACTTTTCTCCATTTCCATCATGGACAGATAATCCTTCGCCAGGTCCTCAAAACCGAGAACCACAAGATCGGGATAATCCCGGAGAATAGCTCTGACGGAATCGATATCCTCTTCCTTTATATCAATTTCAGAAACGGTTCCCTCCAGAAAGAGATAATCATCCGCAGTATCCAGGGGCATCATAATAAGCCGCCGGTTTACCGTCGGATTGGGGCAATTGACAATGCCAAGCAATTCGAGATCCATTGCTTCGAAAAAGCCGCCCCGCCCTCTCGCCACAATGGTCACGACAGACCCGACTTCAGCTCCGATATCTTCAGCCAGCCACGAACCGAGAAGAATCCCTTCGTCTCCCGGATTGAGAAACCGTCCGTCCACCAGAGTATCGCGAAAGTGAAACACATCTTCGTCTCTGAGGGGATTAATGGCCGTAACCTGTACGGAAATATTGCCGTCTTCTCCGAAATCCTGCTTATTGAGGATCATTTCACCGTAAAATTCCGTTCTTTCCGTCCCGTTGATACCCTGCCCGTTCAAACGGGCGATGATTTCATCGGATCCGCTGAAATTATAATTGAGAGACTTCTGGACCCGGTTTTCCCAGTATTCCTTATGGAGAATTTTTGCTGATGATGTTTCATACCATTTTAAATTTCTGACGGACTCGCTGTCCGCTCCTTTGAGCATGGAGTCGATGAATATAAAAGAGACAACGCCGAAGGAGATGGCGAAAGCTGTAATCAAAGTTCGCCTTTTATGTCTGGCCAGATTTAATAGTGCCATTTTCAAAAGAAACATGGGTAATCCTCCAGCAATCAAAATTGTACTAATACATTAGTACATTAAAAATGTAAACCCTGCGGTCAGGCTTGTCAAATTAATCCTGTAAATATGCTAAGATTGCCTATGCGGAAGGGAAAAATTCTTAAGGACATTCTGAAATTTCTGAATATATATCAGAATTCCATCATTCAATCGGATAACGAGACAGCCAATATCGAGCACTACCTGAGAGCCAAAGGACTCATGGACCTGGCGAGGTATTACGGAAGAACCGGAGTATTCGATAAGGACGTAATGGCTACTATCGATGGAGTATTCAAGGATATAGAGAATCTGACAATTTTACGGATTCGCGATGATCTCAATAATTAGATGAATCAGGCATATGGGAGTGTATAACCTCACGGGGCTTGCTGCCGTTCTGAGGACCGACAATTCCCATCTCCTCCATCTGCTCCACCAGTCTGGCTGCACGGTTATATCCGATTTTCAGCCTTCTTTGCAGATAGGAAGCCGAGGCTTTTCCCGCGGAAGAGACAATCTCCAGGGCTTTATTGAAAAGAGGGTCGACTGATCCTCCTCCGGCCAGAGAGGGTTCATCGCTTTCATCATCATCGATAAAAATTTCATCGTCAATATATTCCGGCGCGCCGAGGGTCTTAACGTATTCCACCACTCGCTCGACTTCTTCCTCTGACATAAAAGCGCCCTGGACACGGGAGGGGAAAGGATCCCAGGCTGATGTGAAGAGCATATCCCCTTTGCCGAGCAGCTTTTCAGCTCCTGCCGAGTCAATTATAATTCTGGAATCCATCATACTGGCGACCATAAAGGCGATTCTGGACGGAAAATTCGCTTTAATAAGACCTGTAATGACATCAGCGGAAGGCCGCTGCGTAGCCAGAACCAGGTGGATACCGACAGCGCGGGACATAGCGGCCAGACGGGCGATCATGGCTTCCAGTTCCTTACCGCTGGTCGCCATCAGATCGGCGAACTCATCGATCACGAGAATCAGATAAGGAAGCTCTGTCGTTGCCAGTTTCCTCTCTTTAATCCTTTTGTTGTAACTCCTGATCTCCCGTACACCGACGCTGTCCAGAAGGGCATAGCGTCTTTCCATCTCATAAAGACACCACTGGATGGCCTGGATGGCTTTCTTCGGGTCGGTGATAACCGGTGTCAGAAGATGGGGTATATCATTATAGAGTTTCAATTCGACGATTTTCGGGTCGACCATAATAAGCTTCACATCGGCAGGAGACCGCTCGTACAGGATGGAACAGATCAATGAGTTAACACAGACTGATTTTCCCGATCCCGTGGCCCCGGCGATGAGCAGGTGAGGGGTCCGGGTCAGGTCGATAACCTGAACGCCGCCGCGGATGTCTTTTCCCAGAACGATGGGAACAGCCACATCCTGGTCTTTCATTTCCGGTGCCGTAACCATCTCGCTGAACGAAACAATGGCTCTTTTCTTGTTGGGAACCTCAATACCGACAGCATGCTTTCCCGGTATGGGTGCGACAATCCTCACACGGGAGGCCGCAAGTCGCAAAGCAATGTTGTCTGCCAGGTTTGTAATGCGGGAGATTTTTACTCCCGGAGCCGGCAGAAGCTCAAACATGGTGATAACCGGCCCTTTTTTAATTCCCGTAACCTTTGCGGAGATTTTGAATTCCTCGAGCGTCACTTCAAGAACACGGGCTGCTTTTCTGGTTTCCTCGTCTATTTCCTGATATTTATCATCGGGGTATTCTGCCAGTACGCCTTCGACAGGAACGCTGTAATCATCCATATATGGCTGTCTCGGCTTGACGACTTCGCGGAGCACCCCACCCTCATCGCCTTCCACAGGAGCCAGCTTATCGGATATATCGCGATAGTCATCCAGTTCGTCCAGACGGTCTTCCAGATAACCGGCATCGCTGTAATCGCTGTCCTGAGCATACTCGTCAGAGAACTGGTCCGCCGCCTTATCCGGAAGATCCTCATTGGCTATATCTGTTTCATCATAGCCGTAATAACCTGAGTCACCTGACGGTTCATCTCTTGCATCGGAATACTCATCTTCCTTCTTATCCGCTTTTTCGCCGGAGTTCCTGATCCGGTCAGTATCAAATGTCCGGACAGGCCTCTCATCCATACCCTCTGCGGCAGCGAGAACATTGTCAAGCTCGGCAATTATCTCTGACATTTTTTCAGCAGCTTCATTCTGAGCCGCCGTATCACTGTGCTTGTGGTAGGTATAATCTCCCTGTCCCGTCAACTCATCAGCGAGATCCGCTTCATCATGCTCTCTGGAGAGAACATCAAATGCAGGATCGGATTCAATAAAGGGAGATTCCAGATCATCATAAAGATCTTCATCTTTAACAGGTTCAATATTTCCCGGTCTGGGCGGAGGAACCGGTTCGGATGAGACAGCGCCCGGGCCGCCGGACAAAATGGACGTAAAGATATCATCAATCGATTCGGTTTGTTCATTATCAGGTCTGAAATCCGCTTCATCCGGTTCGGGAAATCTGAAAGCATATTCTTTAAAGGCTTCTTCTTCGCCATTTTCCTCTTTTCCAAAAGATTTCTCTTCCGGCTCGTACAATTCTTCCGTTTCAGAAGAAATATCCGAAAAATACCTCGGCAGAATTATTATGAGAAAAATTTCCAGAGCCGACAGGCTTCCCAGAAGAAAAAGAGAACGCCCTTTTCCCATAGATTCCAGCATTTTATTGATAAAATACGATCCCTCAGCGGTGAGCCAGATCCGGAAAAACAGAGAAACTGTCAGAAAGGGAATGACTGACAAGGTTAAAACGATAAGTGAGAGGGAATCAAGCTTATCCTTAAAAGACAGATATCCGTAAAGAATCATAAAAAAGGGAAGGTAGAAAGCGGGAAAGCTGAAAGATTCGAAGAGAAATCTCCCCGGTGCCGCAAGAAACGAACCCAATCCGCCTACTGCCAGCAGAAGAGATAAAGTGAGCAAAGCACCGATGCCATAAAATATATAGGATAATTTCTTTAAATCCATTCGAAAATTCACCCGTGTCCTCCCAGAATTATTATCGGATAAATGGAAAGGATGTTTAGATCAGGGAAGAAAGAACAGTCCCGCTATTCCCACCAGAAGCAGATAAAAAGAGAACAGATAGAGCCTGCCGCCTTTTATAAGTTTCATCAGCAAGATCAGGGAAAAATACCCGACGATTATTGTTATGAGAAATCCGGCGACAAGCGGCAGTATTCCCACTTCGGAGACGAGAGCGCCTCCGTCCTTGAGTTCGAGAAGCAAAGCTCCCAGGATCGCGGGAATGGAGATGATGAAGGAGATTTCCCCGGCTTTATCCCTGTTTATTCCGTTTATCAACCCTGTAGAAATGGTAATGCCCGATCGGGAGATTCCCGGAATAACGCCGAAGCCCTGGGCAATCCCCAGAAAAACTCCCTCTTTCCAGCCTACTGAATCATAATCTTTTTTCGGTTTGGCATACCGGGTCGTCCAGAGAATAAGGGCTGTCACCAGAAAGAACAGGGAAACCACTTTAGGATTCTCAAAAAAAGAGATTTCTGAAATAACGACTCCTATGACTCCCGTAAAGAATGTCGCCACGATTATAAGAATTATCATATTGAGATTGTATTTATCGCTTTCATCGCTTTTTCTTATCAACCAGCGTCCGAGAGACCGGAGAAGGACAAAAACCCTTTCCCTGAAAACGAACAGAACGACAATAAGAGTTGCCACATGGAGAAGAACATCAAAAAGAACAGGGACATCCCCCAGATCCATAAGGTTCCTCGTTACCAGAAGATGGCCGGAGCTGGATACGGGCAGGAATTCAGCAATTCCCTGAATGACGCCCAGAATGAGGGCTTTTAAAACAGACATTTTTTTCCTTCGAGACTGAACCGTTCAATCAGCGTCCGGTAATCTCTAATAATGAATCAAAATCGGGATATATCTTACGGATAATGTCAGCAGGATTTTCATCCCCGTAGACAGATCCGTAAACTACTGATGAAGTTAGCACTTTTTTAACATAATTTCTTGTTTCTTTATAGGGCAAAGCTTCGACAAACAGTTCATCGCTGTACCCGGGAAACATTCTTTTCCACTTTCTCAAATTCCCGCCGCCGCCGTTGTAAGCGATCAGCATCTGAGAGAGATTGTCGCTCCAGGGCCGGTCGATGATCCAGCGGACATAGGAACTCCCTATCCTGATATTGGTTTCCGGGTCTGTCAGATCGGGATCGTCGATTCCCAGTTTCCTGGCCTGATCGGCTGCTGTAGCAGGCATTAACTGGGAGAGGCCCACAGCACCTGCGTGGGAGATGATGTCGTGTTTGAAAGCACTCTCGGTTCTGATTATCCCTTTGAGAATCTCAGGGGGAAAACCGTACAGGCCCGAGTACTGTTCAATTTCATCATTAAAAACACGGGGATATCGGAGCTGAACATCCTCCAGAGTCATGGGACGATTATCAGAAGGCATAAGATAAGCTGACAATTGGATGGAACGGAGAAAATCGCCATTTTCCTGTTCATGATTTGACAAGCGCCTGATAAGGGAATCGCTCAGGAGTTCCTCCCTTCCCCGGCTTTGTTCAAGAGCGACTTCATCGAGACCGAAATCATAGAATCCTAAGATGAACCGATCTGTTTCCCTCTCATCTTCGACAGGAGATGACCCGGCAAGGGGGATCTCATCTCCCGAGAGAACAAATCCCAGAACATAGTAAAAGGAAAAATAGGGAGCCTCTTTCATAAGGGCAATCGTTTTTTGCCGTTCTCCCTCTGAGGCCCGCTCCGACAGGGGGCTTAAAAGATGGACCCAGCTGTAAGCCGCTGCTGTTTCGCGATCTCCATACTGAACAATCAGGGGATAAATTCTTTCAAGCAGGTCCCATCGGGCTTCGGCGGCGATTCCGGACAGATGTTCCTCGAGAACATCAGAAAAATAGTACGGATCGCTCCATAGAGGTGCAGCCTCTTCAATCAATCCATTGAGAAATGGCCTGTTGGAACTGTAAAGGTCCATTCGATACCACATTGCCCGGTCTTTTTCGAAACCGGAACCGGCCAGGTCGTATGCTTTCAGGAAAGACTTGTCCGCTTCACTGTATTTTTTTTCCGACCGGAAAAGCCTCCCGGCTGTGAAAGAGGCTTCGAAAGTAGAAAGGGTACTGAGCCTTTCCGCCAGAAATACAGTCTGCGAGGACTGCATAAAGGGGAGCCTCATCCTGTAAACAAGCGATGGGTACTGAAGGGCCAGATTTTCATTGAGCACAAATCTGCCCAGGGCCTTATCAATCAGATCCCTGTCTCCTGCAGCAGAAGCGTAACAGAGTTCCAGATACCCTTTCAGCGAGTCCGGAATTCGGGAATAAAGATTGTCTTCTCTTACCAGCCGGAAGATTTCAGAACTATCGCCGATTGTCGCTCTGCCATAGACATACCGGAGGAATTTTTCCTCCGTAAGGATGCCCCCCTCGCGGATATGGGATTTTGCCGCAGCCAGAGTGAGCAGATCATCGCCGGAAATCTGCCGAGCTTTTCTGCTTTGGCCGCTTTCAAAGAGAGCTTCAATCAGCATATCTAATATTCTGCCTTCGATCCGATCCTCTTTATAGGCATTGAGCAGGATGACGGACAGGCGATTCCACTCTCTTTTCCCGGAGAGGATTCGATAAAGTTCATCGGCCGCCGCATCTTTGTATATGCCGCTTAAAAGCTCCACTTCCAGAAATCGGATCTGCCACTCCGGCTCTCCCTGACGGGACATAATAAAAGAGAAATAATAAGCGCCACCTTCTCTCAACCGGCTTATCTCGCCCAGTCTTCCTTTCCTGTCCATGCGGTTCAGATCGACCTCATCGAGAAAAGTAAGATCTCCCAGGCGGAGAGACTCCTCGATTGCTGTTTTCTCCAGCCCCCAGATCAGGGAGGGAGGCGATTCAGAAGCCCGGCAGGAGAATAAAATAAAAGATATGAGAAAAAGTGATAAATATTTTTTCATAAAGAACACAGAAGAATCTAAAGGAGCGGAAAAAACTTGTCAATCATTGCCATTTGAACAATAATGACTTCATGATGTCTCTCTTACCATATATGGCAATTCTCGGAGTTGTCATAGTCGGCTCCATCGTTACTTTAGTTCTCGTAAAGTCCTCCGGAGGAGGCAAAAGCAATGATAAATATCAGGGAAAAACGAAGACCACTATCCTGAAAGAAGCCAATAAGAAGCTGGCATCCAATCCCAAGGATCCCAATGCGCTCATGGCAATTGCCGACATTTACTTCAGCGATAACAATTTTGCAAAAGCCATGAAAACCTATCGAATGCTTGTCGATCTCTGCGCGGTCAATCCCGATCTGGATGAATATAAAATAAACCTCCGCTATGGAATCAGTGCCATGGAGGAGAAAATCTATAAAGAAGCCTACAAGAGCCTCATGCTCGCCCGGAATACGAAGCCCGAGGATTTCCAGACTAACGCCTATCTGGGAAAAATCGAATTCATGATGAAGAAGTATGATAAGTCTATCAGCTATCTTCTCTATGCATTAAAGATTAAGCCGGACCACGATGAATCGGTGAAATATCTGGGAATGAGCTATTACAAAATGAAAAAGTACAAGGAAGCGGTTCCCCGTTTAAACAGAGCGGTGAGCGGACATCCCGACGATAAGGAAGCTCTTTTTGCTCTGGCTATCAGCTGTAATGAAACCGGCCGTGTGGAGCACGCCCTGAAGATTTTCACCCACCTCCGGCCCGACCCGGTCTGGGGCCCCAAATCAGCCCTCTATTCGGGAACGATCCATACGAAAATGAGAAAACTCGACAAAGCTGTTATCGATTACGAGATAGGCCTGAGACACGAGAACATCCCGACCGAAATACTTCTCGAACTCAAATACCGTCTGGCCGGAGTCCACAGTTCCGAAGGAAGACTCGACAAGTCTCTGGAAGTGCTGAAAGACATTACCAGAATCGATCCCGGATACAAAGACGTGCAGACCCAGGTGCGGAAGTTCAGAGAGTTGAGTTCCAACAAAAATCTGCAGGTTTACCTCAACGCCCCGGCGACGGATTTTGTATCCCTTTGCCGGAGCATCACAAACATTGTCATCAAGAAAACGAAAGTCAATATTATAGATGTAGCTTTTACCAATGCGGAATACGTGGATATCGTGGCGGAAGTCAAAGCCCAGAAATGGGAGGACCTGATCCTCTACCGCTACGTCCGCACAGACGGCCTGGTTGGCCAGATAATGGTCCGTGATCTCTATGAAAAGCTGAAAGAACATCATGCAGGAAGAGGCTTCTGCTTTTCCGCCGGAGGCTTCACCGAGTCGGCGGAACAGTGGGTGGAGGCCAGACTGATCGACCTGATCTCAAAAGACAAGCTGATTCAGTACCTGAACAAAATCGATACGATTTAATTTTTACAGTAGAAGACCAGATGCCTCTCTTCTCTCAAACCGGGTACCGACAATGGAAGGATTTCCTTTGCTTCCGCAATGGATCCGACCTGTCTGATCTCATCATTTATGTTTTCCATTCTCCCTTTATAGGCCGCAAGCTGACCATCGGGAGTTAGAATATTCATCAGGAGAGTCATGATTCCCGGTTCTACAGGTTTAAAAGCCCGGAAAGTGACAAGATCATACCGGTCTTTCACATTTTTCAGATCCATTTCCATAATATTCAGATTTTTGAGATTGAGAACCGCCGCGGCATTTCTCAGAAAACGGACCCTTTTACCCGAACGTTCTATCAGCGTGACCTTAACCCCGGGAAGCATGATGGCCAGAGGAATGCCGGGCAGCCCGGCACCTGATCCCACATCGGCAAGGGTTTCGGGAGATCTGGACAGGACGGCTGAAGCCCCGGATAGCGAGTCGAGAATATGGCGGGTAATAAGATCGTCTCCTTTCGCATTAACCAATCCGTAACGGGGATTCCAGAGTTCGATCTCTCCGATATATCTCTCGAGAAGGGCAAGCTGCTCTTCCGTATATTCAAGGTGCAGTTTTTTTAATCCATCAGTCAGCAGAGACATGGTTCTCCTTTCCCATCAGTACCAGAAGTACGGCGATGTCGGGATTTCTCACTCCGGAAATTCGCGATGCCTGACCAACAGATACGGGCCGGATTTTTTTCAGTTTCTCCCGGGATTCAGTAGAAATCCCCTCAACCGCATCATAATCGAAATCGGCGGGTATTTTCACATTTTCCATTTTCTTGAAACGGGCTACCTGCTTTTCCTGTTTGGCAATATAACCCTCGTATTTCACATCCAGTTCAGCATGTTTGACCCACTGGGACTTATATTTCCTGATTTCCGGTTCGATTTCAGCCAGTTCCTCAATGGATATGGTGGGATCTTTCACAGCTTTGTACATTGTGTCTCCGATATGACCTGCCAATTCCGGCGAGGAATCTGCCACATCGGCCTTTTTAATTCTCCGGTTTTTCAGAAGCTCCTTGATCTCATCGAGAGATTGTCTTTTCCGCTCGAAAAGCTCCATGGCCTTATCGCTGAGGAGTCCGGCATATCGGCTTTTTGGGAACAGACGCATATCACAATCATCATGCCTGAGAGAGAGCCTGTATTCGGCGCGGGATGTAAACATCCTATAGGGTTCATTTGTTCCCAGAGTGACAAGGTCATCAATAAGAACGCCCGTGTAAGCCTCATCCCTCGTCAGAATAAGAGGATCTTTGCCCTGAAGGCTCAAGGCTCCGTTTATACCGGCCATCAATCCCTGGCAGGCCGCTTCTTCGTACCCCGACGTTCCATTGGTCTGTCCGGCGATATAAAGACCCTTGTGTATTTTGCTCTCCAGGGTCGGCAGCAGCTGAGTGGGATCTATGAAGTCGTATTCAACAGCATAGCCGGGGCGCATGATTTCCACATTTTCCAGGCCGGGAAGTGTTTTCAGGAAACGGTACTGAACCTCTTCGGGAAGCGAAGAAGAGATGCCGTTCAGATACATCTCTTCCGAATCGGCTCCTTCCGGTTCCACGAATATCTGATGCCTGTTTCTGGTTGGAAATCTGACGACTTTGTCTTCAATTGAGGGGCAGTACCGCGGACCCGCTCCGACAATTTCTCCGGAATATAGTGGAGAGAATGCCATATTTTCACTGATGATATTATGCGTGTCATTATTGGTGTAGGTGATAAAGCAGCTGTGGTCTTCGCGGTTTACCTCTTCGTTGGAAAAAGAAAAGGGCAGCATGGGATCATCGCCGGACTGCTCCTCCATTTTGCTGAAATCGAGGGAGCTTTTTTTAACCCGCGCCGGAGTTCCCGTTTTCAAACGGCCGAGGCGGTACCCGTGGGCGCGGAGCGCCGTACCCAGTCCGATGGCGGCCGGTTCACCCAGTCGCCCCGATGACTGGCGGTACTCTCCGATAAAGATTTTCGCTTCCATGAAAGTACCGGTCGTCAGAACGACAACATCCGATGTAATCCGTCGGCCTCTCTCCGTCACGACACCCCGGCAGAGTCCCTTTTCATGGTCGAGAATCAAGTCTACAACCGTATCCTGATAAACATGGAGGTTGTTCTGGCTTTCCACTGTCTCTTTCGCCAGTTTCTGGTAGAGAAATCGGTCCGCCTGAGCCCTGGGCGCCTGAACGGCAGGCCCCCGGCTTTTATTGAGAATGCGAAACTGAATCATCGATGCATCGATAAGCTTTCCCATTTCTCCGCCCAGGGCATCGACTTCCCGGACAATATTCCCTTTGGCCAATCCGCCGATAGCCGGGTTACAGGAAAGTTTTCCGATAACATCAAGATTCTGTGTTACCAGCATAGTTGAAAAACCGAGGCGGGCGAATGCCAGCGAGGCTTCGATACCCGCATGTCCTCCCCCCACGACTATTGCTTTATAATCCATATTATTTACCTACACAAAAATTAGAGAACATTCTTTCCAGAACATCCGCAGATGTAACTTCTCCGGTAATCTCTCCCAGAGCGTTAAGGGCATCTGTGAGCTCAACTGCCGCCATATCCATAGGCATACCGTCTAATAGCGCCTGACTATACCGGTTCAGAGCCTCACGGGCTTCCTCGAGAAGTTTTTTCTGCCGCATCGAATCGATGACGGGTTCATTACCGGGAACATAGTGATCCCGGAAAACAACAGTTTTGATGGCCTCTTCAAGCTCGGCAAAACCTTCAGCCGTCAGGGCGCTCACCTTTATGAAGCCATCGGGCGCCGCGGTTGCGGCTTTATCTATTTTATTCCACACATAAAGACAACGGCTGTCTTCTTTGTAGGCACTCATAAATGCTTCGAGGTCTGCGGTAATCCCTTCCTGTGCGTCCGCCACATAGAGAATGACATGGGCGTTGTCAATTATTTCGTTGCTTCTCCGGATCCCTTCCGCTTCTATGGGATGATCAGCCTCACGGAGACCCGCCGTATCGAAGAGCCGGACAGGAATTCCTCCGATGGATATCCACGATTCGAGATAATCCCGGGTCGTGCCGTGTATATCCGAAACGATCGACCTGTCCTCTTTCAGGAACAGGTTGAAAAGCGATGATTTTCCCGCGTTCGTTTTGCCGGCCAGAACGACGCGCACCCCTTCCTGATAAATCTTTCCGGCCCTGTAGGTGGATAGGAGGCGGTCGATCTTCCCGACGATAGGTTTGGTTTCTCCCGCTTCCACATCGGGCATTTCCGCTTCGTCTTCCGGATAATCGAGCTGGATTTCAACAGAAGCGAGGAGGTCTGTTACTTCGCTTTTGATTGTATTGATGGAATTTTCAATGGAACCGGAAAGACGGTTTAACGCCAGAGACTGGGCCTGGTTCGATTTGGCGCTGATAATCTCCTGGACGGCTTCCGCCCTGGTCAGGTCCATCTTTTGATTGAGAAATGCCCGGAATGTGAATTCTCCCGGAGAAGCTTCGCGGAAACCGGAACGGAAAAGCAGCTCCAGAATCTTCCTGATTCCCGGGAGACTCCCGTGAACGAAAAATTCAACGCTTTCCTGTCCGGTATAACTGCGGGGAGCTCTGTAAACGGCGGCTGTCACTTCATCAAGTTTCACTTCACCATCGGAAATATAGCCGTAGACAATGGAGTTTCCCGCCGCCTGATCCAGTTTGTCAGATGGAGAAAAAATACGTGCTGCGGCGCTTATGCAATCCGGTCCCGTAGTTCTGATAACGGCGAGGGCGCTTTCCGCCCAGGGCGTAGCAAGAGCAGCTATCAGATCATCGGGATCGTACTTAAAATCTTTCATAGTCAACCAGAATACTCCTATTCAAAAGAGTTTTCAATTCCACCGGAAAAGGCTACACTCAATTATATGAGAGAATCGCGCATATTCGTAGGGGAAAAAGCCCCGTTGCTTTTCGGGCATAGAGGATGCCCTGTTGAAGCTCCCGAAAACACTCTGGCCTCGTTCAGCAGGATTCTGGAGAACAACATTCCCGGTGTGGAACTGGATGTTCAGGTTTGCTCGTCCGGAGAACTGGTTGTTCTTCACGACAACAATATGCTCCGCACTACCGGTTTTGACGGAAATATCCTGGATCATGACCTGACCCAGATTCGCTCTCTTGATAACGGCTCTTTCTTCTCTCCCGATTTCAAAGGCGAAAAGATCCCACTGCTGGAAGAGGTTTTCCAGCTGCTCGGAGACAAAGTTTATTACGATATCGAGCTGAAGGCGGATTATACCAGGAGTTTCGGTCTGGAGAAAAAAGTTCTGGCCATGATCCGGGACTTCCGACTGACCAGGAGGGTTGTCGTCTCCTCTTTCAACCCGCTGCCTGTTGCGCGGTTCAAAAAACTGACAAATGAAATTCCCGCATTTCTCATCTACTCTGACACAGAGGATGTCCCCTTCTATCTGAGAAAGGGAGAAGGCCGTTTTCTCTGCAGACCGGAAGGCTTAAAACCGGATTGCAGGCTTCTGGATGAGAATCTTTACAGAAAACTCAGCCGCAAATACCTTCTTATGAGTTGGACGGTTAATGATCTGAAGACATACAACAGACTGGCGGAATGGGAAATTGATGGCGTCTGCAGCAATTATGCCGCAGATTTTGTTTCAGGATCCTGAATTTTTATCAGGGCAATTTATCCATCAGCAAAGCGGCAAAACTCTTTCCCAACTCTTTAAAAGACGTATTTATGGTTGCCTGGGATTCTCCGCCCTGCACTCTTTTGCTCAGAGTTTCATCAAAAAGGATTTCCCCCGATTCCAGATCGAGAACGCGGACTCTCGCTTCGGTGACGACGGTAAAACCGGCAGCCGCATCATCGAATTCTACAATTTGGGCCACTCCGAACACGGTTCGTTTGTAATCTCCGTTGATAAGATAGGGAAGGTCTCTCAGAAGCTCTTCGTCGTTCAGATCAAAAAGATATTTCCTGTCCAGATCGAGCTGAAGGGTATTGAATCCCGCGCTCTGCAGCGATGAAGTCAGCCCCTGCTGGGTCTGCCGCGAATCGAGAGGTTTTCTGAGAAAATCGGAATCGATAATGTAAACACCGGTCAGAACTGTAGGAGCCGAAGATATGATTGAAAAATCAAATTGAACTTTTACCGAATCCGAAGCCGATATAAGTTTTGCATACTCTTCGGGGAAATTTTTCTCCAGAAGGGACAAATCCCCTGTATCGTAGAGTAGATCGAGGGACATGACGACCTTACCCGCTCCGGTAAACCCGGGAGAAGGATGAACAAAAGTGACAAGCCCCGTTTCACTGCTGCGAAGCATGGCGAAGCGGTCGCCGATGACAGCCCCTTTCTTACGATCGCGGAAAGCGGTTTTTACAGCGACATCTTTCCAGACAGCAGGCTTGTCAGATGACTTGAGGCCCAGCCGGGCTTTAAAAACGCCGCTGTTTCCGACAGCTAATGTTTCGGGACTATCGACCGTGGTTATTTCCATATCCTCGAACAAAGAAATGGCAGAGCGGAGGTTCTGTTCCGTTATAAAACGATTATCCGAGCCGGCTGACTCCAGTGCAGCTTTAATATAACTCAGCGCACCTTTGTAGACTTCACCCCGGCTTACCAGATTTTCGGCTTCAACGGAATAAATCGATGCCGTTGATCCGGCTCTGAATATATCTTCGAGATCTGTCCGCAATTGATCCATCCGGGAATTTTCCATTTGGACCAGTATATAAATGATCTTTTCCGTTCCCAGTTCATCGACCTGTTTATTAATCAGTTTGAATCCCTGAACCTGTGTTCCGGAAACAACAGACCGGATCTCTTTTCTCATTTCAGATAAATCATCTTTCTCCGCCTCACTTTCGCTCAGCCCCAGAGCCGATGAAACCCGGGCAAACAGTTCGTCTCCTGCAAGCGATTCTATATCTTTGAGAATGGATGCTCTTTGAGAAATAGCAAAATACCGGTATTCGTTATTATCCGGAGGAGGATTGAGATACCATTCTGGAGGCTGTATTTCTTTTTCAGGTGTGGTAGCACAGCTGAACAGGACAAACAGCAGTAGCAAACCTGTAATTAATTTTCCACACCTCATCGTGATGACAGCCCCTTTTTAAATTATTGATTTTTTCTGTGATCCCTTAACTACAGAAGACTCTCTTTATCCCCGGTTGCAGCAACAGCCTGGGGAAGTTGTGAATCAGTTAAGGTTTTTATATAAAAATAATCCAGAATTACTTCACTTTTATTTTCGACACGACTTTCTAAAAATAAAGAATATCGTTGCCCCGGTTTAAGAGAAATATCGGCTTTGGCAAAGAAATCTTCACTTTCCTCAAGACTTTCCAAAAGAACTGAGCCGTTTTCATCTCTTATTATTTTAAAATTCTCTACAGTCCGCTCCAAATCGCTATCGAAGAAGGCAATAAGATCGGATGACAGGCGTAAAACTTCCCCGCCTTCCTGATCTTCAAAAACCAGATCCCATAGAGCCGGAGCCTTTCTGTCCAGAAAGCTGAGAAAAAATATCATATCTTTCACAGACCCGGTAAAGTCAGCTATTTTAATTTTCCCGCCGGCATTAATTGTTAAACCGGAAACAGGGCCGTCAAAGCCGTTAGCATCGACAAGAGAGCTTCCCAGCTGATGCTGCAGAACCCTGCGATACTGATCACTGTCGACTGTCGAGTCTGCTCCGGAGCCGGTATATACGCCCAGTTCATCGAGAATAAGACCGGCGCCTGAGATCAGATCATCTCCCCCGATCAGGGATTGCTGAGTTTCAGAGATTTCAAATGCTCCATTATCAAAAAGGGTCTCTCCCGCCGGCAGGCCGTTGATGAACCATCGAATTTCCGTTGTTTCAGGTTTTGGTATGACATGCACAGTCAGATCGGAGAGAACTTCATAAGGATAGGCAACAGCAGAAACGCTTTCATAGTCGCCGAGACTCAATTTTAAAAATCCGCCGTCAACCACGGCAATTGATAATTCAAAGCTCTCCTGATCCTGAATACTGAGTATATTTCCGGACAAAGGAGGCTGGGACAGCGAAAACCGCCCATTGAACGAGAAAGGTCGAAGGATTCCATTCCTTGCAGGCAGTATGCGCCCCGATGCGGCAATGCCGTTATTACCCTCAATAGAATAGAGATAAGAATTACCAAAAGGAAGAGCGCCGACTTCTCCGATCAGGGAGTTTACGAATTCTTCGGGATTTTCCGGGTTGAGATCCCCGGCAAAATGGTAAAGGAGAGTGTAGTCTTCATCGGGTTTCAGAGTTCCGGAGTCAATCAAAGCCCTTTCGCTAACGACGATCTCAACGGTATCGAAAACGGAGGAATGAAGGTCAGAATCAACTTCCTCAGGGAATATTTCAAGTTTTATACTGTAGAGTCCCGATTTATCTCCTGCTTTCCAGTAAAGCGTATCCAGGCCTTCCGAAAGATAGCCCTGATCGAGAATGGAACCATCGAGACTCCATCTGAAAAATGGATCAACCTCAGGGGGATTAGTTACAGAGGCCTGAATAAAAACATCTTTTCCCGGTACAGTTTCCTGAGGAAGAGATATCAGCTCATTGATCAGATAGGCACTATCAGCTTTAAAAATCATTATCTCTTCAGAAGCTATTTCAATATCATTTTCAAAAACAACTATATGAAAGAAATATTTACCGGTCGGAAGTTCCGGAGGTATAATCAGGGAAGAGGTATAATCCTCATCAGGATTCTCAATATTAACAGAGGTCTCACCCCAGTCCGCACCCATCTGGTCAATGATTGAGACCGTGTATCTATCGGGAACAGCGGCGCTATCAGACATAATGCTGAGAGGAAATGAGTCTCCGCCCTGCAAAATGGAACCGCTGCCAACAGTCCGGATTTCTACAGACTGCTCTATATCGAAGAGGAATTCCGATACATCATTGCAGGAGTAAAGAGAGAAAATCAAGACTGTAATTATCAGATGCCATTTCTTCATACTTATCCAGTATTAATTCTAACACAAAAATCAGCATATCCACAGAGAGGAAAACAAAAAAACCGCCTGAAACATGACCCAGGCGGTTCTCAATATAGCTTTTAAGGAGCTATTCGGTCCAGGTTTCAACAAGATGGAGAATAACCGACACAGCTTTAACCATTGCGGGAACTCCGATCCACTCCTTCCGACTATGAAAATTATGGCCGCCGGTAAAAATATTGGGCGTGGGTACACCCATTTCCGTCAGTCTCGAACCATCTGTCCCGCCGCGGATAACAACCTTATGGGGCTCGACATCCGCGAGCTCGAACGCTCTCTCCACATTTGCCATGACCCGGGGATTTTCATCGAGCTTTTCTTTCATGTTGACATACTGCTTTTTCGTTTCAACCGTCACTTTTCCTCCGGGAAAAGCCGCTTCCACAGCAGCTGCGAAAGCATCGAGAGCCTTTACCCGCCTCTGAATGTCATCGGCATCGAATGAACGCATGAGAAGATGAAGCCGGGCTTTTTCCAGAGATCCGGAAATGCTCTGCGCCCAATAGTTGCCAAAACGGCCGTCGGTTGCCTCGGGACTCTCATTGCGGGGAAGCATGGAAACGAAAGCGGAAGCCATTGTGACAGCATTTACCAGTTTTCCTCTGGCGTAACCTGGATGGATAACAATCCCCTGAAATGTAACATCAGCCCCGTAAGCGTAGTAACATTCGTCTTCCAGCTCTCCTTCCCTTCCGCCATCCATGGTGTAACAGGCCCGGGAGTGAAGTTCTTCCCTGGGGAAATTGTTCATTCCGCAACCGGTTTCTTCGTCGGGGGTGAAAATCAATTCGATTTCGCCGTGTTTTATCTCATCATGACTGAGAATGATGGATGCTGCAGTCATAATTTCGGCGATTCCCGCTTTATCATCCGCTCCGAGCAATGTGGAGCCATCTGTTGTTATAACCGTGTTTCCGACATAGAGTTTCAAATCCTCATCATCTTCGGGATCGATCTGCAAAGTATCATTCAACTTAATGAGCTTTCCGTCGTAGTTCTGGTGTACCTGCGGTTTGACATCCTTTCCGGGCGCGTCTGAAGCCGTATCGACATGAGCCATAAAACCGATTGTGTCCGCTTTTGCATTCGCGGGAATTCGGCCGATGAGATAACCCATTTCATTATAGGAAATATCGCTGATTCCCATATCCTTCATCTCCTTTTCCAGAAGATTGAGAAGGTCGAACTGTATTGCCGTGGATGGGGTCTTCTCTTCGGCAATGCGCCGGTCCGAAGTCGTCCATATTTTTACGTAACGGAGAAATCTCTCCTGAACCTGTTCTTCAATAGTTTTATAATATTTTTTCATATAGTGATGATAAAACGATATGCGGTTTTTTTGTACCCCAAAATGACGAATTCGGAAATAGATGTCGGGAGAGAGTGAGTTTTGACTGATTGACAAGCGAAAACTGAACTGGTAGGATTAGTTTCGCATATTTGCCCCGGTAGCTCAGGGGATAGAGCAACCGCCTCCTAAGCGGTAGGTCGGACGTTCGAATCGTCTCCGGGGTATTTTTTTTGTCTATATAGTTGACAAAAAATGACTGCCTATATAATATGCAGTTCGTTGTCTGGAGGCGTAGCGAAGTTGGTTATCGCGCCGGCCTGTCAAGCCGGAGATCGCGGGTTCGAGGCCCGTCGCTTCCGTACCTGGAAGCAATTCCATTATTACAGACAACTGGAGGCGTAGCGAAGTTGGTTATCGCGCCGGCCTGTCAAGCCGGAGATCGCGGGTTCGAGGCCCGTCGCTTCCGCATATGGGGAACATCGAAAGATGTTCCTTTTTTTTATCCGGATAGCCTCGAAACATGAGATGCGAGACTCGCAGCATCGAACAGGTTGAACAAGGGCGAGAAAAAGCCGGCAAGGATGCCGATGGCCTGACTGCTTCAGGGAACAGCCTGACTGAAAGTTCCCTCCACGACAAGATTGTAGGTCAGACCGTACTCTTCCAGGATCTGGTCCGCTAGATTTTTTCTGTTGATCGATACGGATTCGTAAAGGGAGATGATCCTGTCTCTGGACTCCTCGAAGCTGTTAATCAGCTGCTTTTCAGTCTCACTTGTTCCGATATAATTTGAAAGCTGCATATCCAGCTCTTGAGCGGAACGGGCGAACAATTCGCTGTAATCCCTCTGACGCCTGGCTTTTTCCAGGTCTTCGACATTTTTGCTATCCATATAATTGTGCATATATGTGAATGAGAGCTGAAGGGCTTCTTCGGACTTTTTCTGAAAATCGTTTCTGGAAATATAAAATGTTGTGTAACGAGATCCCGAATCGCGGATTTCCTTTTCCGCTTTTTTCAATGAAATTGAAGCCAGGCTTATCAATTTTATGGATGAGATATCCCGTTTTAATAAGCCGGATAACTCAAGTCCGGACAGATAGGTGTCAATTGAATCTCTATCGGTATAGAGAATCAGAGCGCGACTCCTGTTGTTTCTATTATAGAGAGATGTGCTTGTATCGCTGATTAGTCTCGGATCTTTCAGTGTCGTCAGACCCTGTACAGCAAAACTGTATTTATCGTAATCCCGCCGATCCAGAATGCCGAGAAACCTGTCACCGGCTTCCGTGCCGAAAAGGAGAATATTTTTTATAGCTGCCGAACGAACCGCCCTATCGGGATTATCGAGAAGGGTCATAAGAAAATCGAGAGACCGCCCATTATCGATTTTACCCAGAAGCCCGATTGCGCTGATTAGGATTTCTTTTCTGTCGCTTTCAAGTGCCCGGCCGAGATTATCCAACGCGGTCTCTCCGAATGTGGAAACTGTATAGACAGCCCGTTCCCGGACCCTCTGGTTTTCATTACCGAACAGCTCAATAATCGGGTCGATGGAAGAGGGACTTTTCAAAGCCTCAAAGAGGCCTAAAACAGATAATTGAGTCTCCGGCGCAGGGTTATTGAGGACGTTGATCAGATAGGGAACCGATTTCTCTCCAAAATCGACAAATGCGAATTTAACGGCATTGCGCACTTTCACTTCCGGATCATACATATAGGGAAGCAGGGTGCCCAGTATGGCAGGATCCCCCATTCGGCTTAAAGTTCTGACAATTCCGATTCTTATTTCCGGTTCCGGCCTCAGGAGGCTGTCGTAAAGTATTCTATCATTTATATCCGCCAGTGCGGCCGCCGCAGAAACGGCTTTATCGACAACGCTTTTTTGATTGCTTAAAAAAAGCTCGATAATTTTCTCCAGGCTCGCGGAGTCATCCAGCTGAACAAGCAGCTCCAGAAGCTTGAGGATCAGATCATTATTATCTCCGGAAAGAGCTTCCCTGAAAACTCTGGCAGCTTCCTGTTCGTTTCGGAGAAGAAGATCTTTTGTGTTGCGGGAAACGGAAATATCATCATCGATCAAAAGAGGCAGCAGATCCCTGTAATACGATGCCGTATCCAGCTGTCCCAGTTGAAAGACAGCCATATGCCTTACGGCGGGATTCGGGTCACGGGAATATTCCAGTAGATCGGGAATATCGGCATTGGTAACGGGAAAAGTACCCAGAGGGTTTCCCAGTATAATCAGAGCTGACTCCGCCCTGTCCTGAGCGGAATCCATCGGCAGGTCATTGATGACAGACCGGCAGGAGAAGAAGAGAGATACGACTAAAATGAGGATTAATAGGATTTTCCGTTTCATTTCTCTCTATGACCATCGTCATTCATATAGAAAAAATAGAGCGAATCATATTTCTCGGCTTCTTTTTCCCGTCCTCTTTTCCGGCATCCCTTTCCGTAAATGCGGCATTTGCGGGCCAGTTCCTTCCTGGCAACCTTCTCTTTTTCCAGAGGGAGCAGTTTGGAATCGATCAGATTTTTAAGCGCGTCAATTTTGAAATTCTCTATGAAACCGTACTTGAATGATAATTGATCTCCACCTCCGGCTCTTTTGACAATAAGGTCTTCATCTATATAACCAACGGAATACCGTGAAGTTACCCGAAGCCAGAATTCATAATCCTCACAGATTTCCAGATCTTCCCTGAACCCGCCGAGAACCGTAAACATCTCTCTGTCCATCAGGACCGTTGAGGGTCCGATCTCGCATTTTCCGAGAGAGACTTCAAAAAGGTCCCCTTCTCTTTTGTGCTTTCTATGGCTCTGGGAGATAATTTTTCCCTCGCGGGACCACACTTCCCGCGTATGCAGAAAAAGACATTCTCTGTGATCATTCATATAGGAAATTTGTCTGTCCAGCTTCTCTTCATTCCATAAGTCATCGGAGTCGAGAAAAGCTATCCAGCGCCCTGCGGCACGATCAACAGCTCTGTTTCTCACATATCCCGGATTTCCGTTATGCGCCAGTCTGATGATTTGAACTCTCCTGTCTCCTTCATATTCTTTCAAGCTCTCAAATGTTCCGTCATCAGAACCATCGTCGGCAATGATTAACTCCCAATCCCGGAAAGTCTGGTCAAACACAGATTTTACAGCTTCATGAATGGCCTCTTTTCTATTGAAAACAGGAATAATAACAGAAACAGACACTTTTTCTGACATATACATGGTGTAACACAGCTTTATCGTTTCATCAATGAAGCTTAAAGCCTATTATAGAGAAATGACAGACCCATTGATTTCCTATCTGAGCGGCTTCATAAGCCCGGACCGCTTTGAAAGGATGACAGCCGTACTTGCCAGGCGTACAGAATATCTGACCGTTGTCCTCGAAGACCTCCACTACAGCCAGAACGGCAGTGCAGTGATACGCCATTGCGATGCTTTCGGCATTCAGAATCTCCATGTAATAGAAAACCGCAACAAATTCAAAGTTAAAAATCATGCCGTCAGGGGAACTCTTAAATGGATTAATCTCAATCAGTTCAATGAAGAACGCAGCAACAGCCGGAACGCAATTGAGAGACTGAAAAAAGAAGGGTACCGGATAATTGCCACATCTCCCCATTCCAGCGGTTCGACTCCATCTGATTTTGACTTGAATTCCGGACCGGCGGCATTGTTTTTCGGCAACGAAAGAGACGGGCTTTCCCGTGAGGTTTTAGAGCTGGCTGATGGTCATATCCAGATCCCCATGGAGGGATTCGTCGAAAGCCTGAATATATCAGCCAGCTGCGCTATCATTTTGAATCAACTGGGATCTCGTCTGAGAGAATCTGACCTTCCCTGGCAATTGAGTTCTGAAAGATATAATCAGATTCTCACCCTGTGGCTGAAAGATTCAATCAGAAAAATCGATTTTGTGATGCGGGAATACGAGAAATGATTATTTGACGACTTTGTTTCGTCCGGTTTTTTTGGCTTCATAGAGATTATTATCCGCCCGTTCGATAAGATGATCGTCATTATCGCCCAACCTCACTTCGGCGATCCCGATACTTATAGTCACTGTCCAGGGAACTTCTTCGAAATTATAATTCTCTATTGATTTTCTCATTCTTTCAGCCATCAGGCCCGCTTGATCCCGCTCCGTATCGTTGAGAACAATAAGAAACTCTTCCCCTCCATAGCGATAAGCCGTATCGGTTTCCCGTATTCCGTCCCGGATCACCATGGCAAAGGATTTAAGAACCCTGTCGCCGACAGAATGACCGAGCTGATCATTTACCTTCTTGAAGTGGTCGATATCGAGGAGCAGAATTGATGTCTTATCGCCGTAGCGCCCGAAAAGGGAAATTCTCAATGGAAGGATGTCGAAGAGATAACGCCGGTTATAGAGTCCTGTCAGAGGATCTTTCAGAGCGGAATCTTCAAGTTTCACCTTCAGCTCAAGCATCTGCAATCTCGTTTTTTCCCTAACAAAAACCAGATAAATGGACAGGATGGTAAAAATAACGATGGGGAGCATGCGATCAGGAGTCAGCATGCTATCTAAAAAGAAAACACAGGCAGAGATAAACAGGAGAAGCCCGGAGACGGAGAAAATCACATATTGCTTCCAGTCAATTCTGAAAAGATAGGCAACCATAAAGAGGCCGACGGCATAGGCAGAGTAATCACTGGATGACTGAAGATCCAGAAGGGTGAGAAAAACTGTCACGAGAAACATCAAATAATAATAAGATGAGAAAAAGACCGCTTTAAGGGTATGTTTTTTTATTTTAAGAACTAGTGGCAGCAACACTCTGAAGATAAGGGAAAACAGAGCCGCGAAAAAAAACAATCCGACATAGAAAGGGAATAATGCTGAGATATTTTCCTTTCCCGGAAAAAATCTGTACTGAAGCAGATAGAGACTTGAAACGGCAAAAAGAACCAGAGGAACTATTTTCAAGACCCTCCGGTTTTCCTCAAATCTCTCCTTTCGGCTGAGATTTGTCAGTAGTTTTTTATTGAGGTTTTTCAGCCTGTCCATCAGCCTCCGATTATTTTACAACCATGACCTTTCTCGTTTCATCTATTCCCGGTGCTACAATCCTTATAAAGTATACGCCCCTGGCTACGATTCTGCCACCGGAGTTGTGTCCGTCCCATGCTGTTGAATACTCGCCGGCTTCCTGACGTCCCCTCTGCAGCACATCGACCATGGCCCCGGAAATGTCGAAAACCTGTATGGTTACCATACCCGCTTCAGCCAGTTCGTAGTGAAGATTAGTCGTTTCCCCGTTCTCCGGATTGATGACGTTCTTGAGAATGGTTACGCCGCCGACCTGGGTTGTTATGTCGTGAATAGCGAAGGTCCAGGGCTTGATCTGGCGGTACCAGTCGCTGGCAGAAGAATTCTCGATTCTGGCGGCAAAGAGAGAGTATGCCGGCAGATAGTAGAGGAATTCCACATCGGCTACCGATTCCAGCTCGGGATCGTCGTTGTCGAAACTGTGAACCCTTAGCTGATTGGAAGGAGATGTCCCGGCTGTCGCTTCTCTTTCATCCGGGTTGGGAGAGGGGACGATGCCGTAGAAGTCGTAAATATCGTAGTCGTCTGCTGCGGGAACGTTTCCGAAAGAGACGCCCGGGAGCCACAGACCGTCCCGGTCGTTATTCTGTCTGTATGCAGATGGAACATCAACGTCGAAAAAGAGCTGAACCTGCGGATCGAGACCGCTGGGAGCGCTGTGTCCGCTGTTGATATGGGTCGTCAGCTCGATGGGCTGGTCCTGCAGCCAGGTGCCGCCTGTGAAGTCGCGGATGGTTCCGATTCCGCCGCGGTCCGGATCGGTTTGGGACTCGTCGGTGGCGTAGACGGGCTGGAGGATGGCGTCGCCGGTCAGGCCTAGGGCGAGGTCGGAGACCCGGTGGGCGCCGCTTGCCGTTCCTCCTCCGATCATCGGGTTATTGCTGTCTCCGACATTCCCGGTTGCCAAATCGGGTATGGCTGTCGGGTCTGCAGAAGGATAATTTGCTGCAAATGTTCCCCAGGTGTCATTCCAGTTATCCATATCATCAATATCATTAACAATCTGGAGGATTGCTCCATTCAAGATTTCATCAGCTGTAACGAGGGCGTCGAGCGTCAATTCCAGCTCTTTAGTTCCGGTACCGGAAGTTGTTATTCTGGCAAGAGATGAGATGTTAGCGGCTCCGCCGTAAGAGAAATCTACCGCTTCTATCACAGTCTCGTCGGGCTGACGTACATATTCGGAAAACTGCACGTAAATTTTGTTTTTTTCCGAACTCGATAGTGTGTAGTTGTAAATGGGGGCTGCGTTATCAATAGGAGTCTCCGAAGGAACGGCGACACCATACTCGACTAAAGCTCCGCCTGTTGTGGAGAATAGAGACGTGTTTGTCATCAGCCTCCACTGTGGTGTAACATCTGTATCGGTATATTCTTTTTCAACAAGATGTATGAAAAACTCTGAGGCAATCGAATTATCACTGTCGGAAAACCCGTTTAATCCGTACGGAAGTACTGAATTGTATGAAGTATCGACTTCATATCCATCGACCCAGGCCGTAACATCATCAAACCTGTTAGGGTCATCGAGTATGGCCACACTCTCAACGCGAACGCGAATTCTGTCTAGACGACCGTTCAGGTCCGAGTCCTCTGCCCAGCTGACGACAATGGCGATAAAAAAGAACCAGTTAGTGTTGTTACCGCCATCGTTACATGTCGTGTCAGGAGTAATGGGATTTATAGCATGACTGTTTATGACATTAACATACTCAAATGTCGCGGTTGCCGATCCTCCGGCTGAGGGAAAGTCGATTTCCAGCTCCCATTGTGTCGGAGAATTCGTGCTATCAAGTGTTATCAGATTTCCTGACACACCCCTGATAGTCATATTCCGATAAATGGTCTGGCGTTTTCCGGCACCGAAGAGAATCGTGCCTCCTGCAATCTGGTAGCTGAAGTTATAAAAACTGTTATCTCCCCAGATAGAAATAGTTCCTGGATTTTGAAACACTACCGTGCTAGTGTCATATTGAAAAATTCCGCTATAGGGATCTAAAGCTGCATTTCCATCTCCATCGGAATCGAATGTATCGGCTGTAGCGGAGAACGTAATGGTATTGTCATTTGCCGCCAGAATTCCCGATGAAAGAAGAAGACCCTTATCAATAGTGAGAGCCGATGAACCGGCCTGGAGAGTTGTGGTTCCGCCTGCTTTTTCAAGCTCATAAAATGTTTCGTTTGTCGTAATTGAGCCTGTCCCGTCGAATATGACACGGTTGTTATTATGGGTAAATGTTCCGTTATCAGTCCAGTCTCCGGCAATATTCATATTCTGACTGCCGGAATCGAAAGTGCCGTTTGTAATCTGAATGTTTCCATTAACATCGATCGGATCAAGAAGTGTAACAGAAGTTCCATCAAGTTCCAAATTATTAAAAGGCAAAGTGTTACTGGTAAGATCCTGATTAGCGGTTCCGTCAAAGAGAACTGTCGATCCTGCTACTGTAAAAGTATCCAGATTTGTCAGATCAAGATCCCCGTCAATCAACAGCGAATCTCCGGAAATGTCTATTGTTGTATTTCCTATATTTTGGATGGATATAACTCCATCGATCTCCATTTGATCATTTGTCGTTAATACAGAGCCGGCTGCAGTAGAACCCAGAGTGACATTGAAAAAGACCTGAGAGTTACTGGTAACTGCTGAGTTACCATCAAAAACAGCCGTACCTGTTGCAGTAAATGCTCCTCCTGTAAAATCTACATCTCCGAAGAAAGAGATTGTCTGGGCGTTGTCAATCAGAGTTCCCGTGCTTACTAGCATATTTCCATTTACATCTGTTATATCCTGCAAAGTGACACTGATGCCGCTGATAGTTATATTGTTAAAGGGAAAACCCGATGATGTGAGGTTCTGATTTACTGCTCCATCAAAAACAACGGTAGAATTTGTCTCGACAAATGTATCAAGAGATGAAAAATCGAGATGTCCAGCCACGGTTAGTGTGTCACTATCAATATTTAACGTCGTAGGCACAGTATTGATGATTGAGAGAACACCATCAATTTCCATATCGGATGATGTGATGAGCGTTCCTGCGCCTGCTGTACCCAAAGTCACATTGTAGAAAGGACTGGTAATAGTCGTTGTCACTGTCGAACTGTCATTAAAAACGACTGTTCCGTTTCGGGCTGCAAAAGTATCGCTGTTCGTCCAGTTTCCATCGAGCGTTATCTGAAAATCAGAACCAGAGACATCCAACATTCCACCGGCGATGTCCAGATCATTGTTCACATCGATCGCGCTGTTCAGCGTGAAAGTCCCTACTCCGTCAATCAGAAGGTCATAGAAAGAAGCGATCCTTACCGTTCCGCCCGCTACGCCGTCATACTCAACCTGACCGGTATCCACATCCATCGTCGTGATGCTCTGGGTTCCCTGAGTCCCCTCGAGCTGAAGAACATTGTCGTTCACAAGCGTTCCGACCGTGAAGTTGTTCGCCTGCATATCAACTATCGTCCCAGCGCTGATCGTCAGGGTATCGCTTACCGTTACCGCATCGAGAAGACTCAAGGTCCCGCTCAAGCCGCCTTTGGTCACATCTCCGAAGGTGTAGCCGCCGGGATCGAAGTTCTGGTTCCCGTTCGCATTGAACAGAAGCAGACTCGCTGCATTAGTCGTCACAGCCCCCGCTGCGGAAAAATCCCCGTTCCCGCCGATGGTCAGCGTATCATCTGAAAAATCTATCGCGCTTCCACCTGCCGCACCAAAACCGAGGCTGCCCGTCAGGGTCATATCATTATTCAAAGTCAGAGCCGAATCATTCGTTCCGTCTCCGATCTGCACATTGCTGAAAGAGTCTCCGTCGGAGGTGTAGCTCTGCGCTCCGATGTTGTCGAACGTGACCGTTCCGCCGCTGATGGTCACAGTTCCGCTGTCATTCCAGTCTCCCGCTACCGTGAAGTTCTGTCCTGTCGCAAAAGTACCGCTCACAGTTACATCGTCAAAATCTCCTGTGTCGCTCAGCGTCATCAGACCGCTTACATCTATGTCGCCCAGATCTTCTCCCGCTGCAACAAGCGTCTTACTCGGAGCGACTCCGTCAAACTCGAAGACTCCTGTGCCCTTGGTAAACGCTCCTCCGGTGAAATCGACATTCTCGCTCGCCTGGATCGTTCCCGCTCCGCCGAGGAGCGTTCCGTTTACATCCAGTACCGCATCGAGATTCAAAACATCCGCGATCAGGGAAGAGGAGAAATCAAGTGTTCCGTCTGTGTCCACAAGAGCCATCGCACCGCTCACCTGAAGGTTGAAGGCCGAGGTGTCCAGCGTTCCGTCCGTTACCGTCAGGTCATTGGTCACAAGCGTATCGTTACCCAACGTCCAGGT
>NZ_JACHGJ010000015.1 GCF_014207565.1 Spirochaeta isovalerica
GTTCCTCAGCGCCTATATGGGACGCCTCTTCGACAACCCCGAGGTCGTGTTCAACGAAGATATGCTCAAGCCCGAGCTGCAGAGCATGGAAGACTTCGTGGACGGAATCAGGAACATTTGTGAAGCCCAGCAGAAAGTGGCCAAAGCCTATGTGGAAGACGGCAGCGTGGAAGGAGCCATTCCTCCCCTCAAAGCGATCATCTACATCATGGCCGAAGGCAGCTATGAAGGGAAGACCGCAGAGGATCCGGAAATCCGCAAGCTCTTCGACAGGGAATACGTTCTGGAGAGCGACTGGTATAAAGCGAGACTGGTCCGCTATCAGGAAAACAGGATTGCCCAGATCGAGAGCAGCCTGGCCTATATGGATAAATTCCTGGCGCAGGAAAGACACCGCGACGAAGCTATGAAGCTGGGTATCCCCTCAAGGATTCAGAAGGCGAAAGCTGAGTTGAAGGAAATAAAAGATCCCCGGTTCCTTGACAGGCTCAAAGGGACTCTTGGATTGGATCCCTTATACAGAGGGTAAAATAAGAGAATAAAAAAGCCGCTCGATAAGGAGCGGCTTTTTTTTATAACTCTTTCTTATTTAGAAGATGTATCTGACTCCCAAAGCTCCTGAGCCCTGGGGACCGATGCCTCCGCCGAAATTAATAGCTATACCGGCTCCCGCTTCGAGGAAAAGATTAAGAGGAATTTCTTCAAAAGAATATTCAACACGGGCATTGAAAAGAACATCGAGAGCCAATCCTCCGTACCAGCCGATGTTCAAGTAGGCTGCCGGTCCGATAGAAAGGGGAAATTTCTGTCCCTGAATGTCGAAGCTGACCAAAGTAAACATAGGTGCTACACCGATTGTAATATCGTAATAATGGGTTGCTGCTACAAAATTCAGTTCCATCACTTCGCCTAGTCTCCATCCGGCTGTCAACCCGGTCGGGTAGCCGAGGACAACACCGGCTTTGAAGGCATCATTGGATCTGTTGTTGTCAATTCTTACAGTTTTAGTCTCAGCGCTGAGTGCAGCTGTCAAAAAAGCCAGAGAAACAAGTAAAAGCAGTACTTTTTTCATTTTATTTTCCTTTCCTATAAAATTTACTATTCCATTTTATTACACAGGAAAGGGTTTTACCCGATTTTTTTCACATCTTTACAAGCGTTGTTAATATTATCAAAGAGCAGCTCGATCTGATCGGTTGGAAGAGAGGAATAAGCCACCCTGATCATATCCCCGATGGCCATCACCCCTGTATCGTAATGATTGAGAAGCTGTTGTCTCACCTCTTCCGCATCAATTCCTTTGAGTTTGAGACACATGAAATAGCCTGAGTTGTTGGGAACAATTTTAAACAGATCGCTTGTTGTGTATTTCGCCTCCAGAACTTCTTTGACTTTTGTATAGCGCTTTTTCAGAAGTTCAAACTTCCGAATTTTGTCTTCTTTGTAATCAGGTGATTTATAGGCGACGTGAAGAAGAGACTGGGAGAGATGGGCGCAGTTCGATACATTTCCCCTTACGGCGCCGGCCGCTTTATCTTCAAGTGCTTTGGCCATCCCTTCATTCATCAGCTTGTTGGAAAATGTGATAAATCCAACGCGGAAACCCCATGCATAATCCTCTTTTGTCGCCCCGTCCACTTTGACGGCGAGAACGTTTTCGTGCAGGGCGGCGACGGGAGCGAAAATCGATTCCCGGTAGACTCCCGGTTCGTAAACCAGACCGAAGTAGGCATCGTCAGTTATAAGGATTATTTTTTTACCCGATTCCGCCGCTCTGTTGATAATGGCCACTATTTTCGCTACTTCCTCTTCCGTCGGAGTGTATCCCGTCGGGTTATTGGGGAAATTGAGCAGGAGTATTTTCTTTTCTCCCGGTCCGTTAAGCTTGCTTTCAAGACCGGCTGTATTGAAACCGCTCCCTTCAAAGAGAGGAAAGAAGCTGAGTACGCCGCCATAGGCGTTTTCAAAGAGCAGTTTGTAATTTCCCCAGAAAAGGTCGGGCATGATGATTTCATCGCCTTCATCGACAAAGAGATAGCCGCTCATACTCAAGCCGTGAGTCAGAGCGTGGGTCACCACCGGTTTGGTAATCGGGTGATTTCCCAGGCTGGGATTTTTTTCCCGAATGATATTATGCCATATTTCACGGAGTTCCGCTTTTCCATAGCTCGAAGCATAGGGAAAGGTTTCTTCCGGTGGCATATTGAGTTTGCTGTCAATCGCATTGAGGCGCAGGGGAGATCCGTCATCTTCCATTGCTATGCCGATGGAGGCATTGATTTTCTTCGTGCTGGCATCCAGGCCCTGGCGTATAAGGCCTTTGCTGGGAAAGAAAATATTCTTTCCTCTTCGGGAAAGCAGCTCGAGAACAACGGGATTGGCTTCAGAGATAGCCCGGTTGAGTATTTCTGCCTGTGGGTTCATTTTGTATCCTTCTCTTTTACATAAAAGTAATATAATCAGTTGTAGCTTTCGACATGTCGCTGTAGTATCCCCGCAATTCTTCAGGGAGACAGGCCGCTATCTGATACATCATTTCATCGGCCATTTTCTGGCGGTCTTCACTGGTAATTTTCCCCTCTTCCTTTTTTTCCACATAAAAGGGTTTTCCCACCTTGATTGTGACTTTCCTCCGGAAAAGGCTCTTTTCCGAACCTTCATAATCTATGAGGCCCCAGTGAACCATGGGAATAATGGGAACTTTTTTCTGTGTGGCAAAGAATGTCGTTCCCGCTTTGCCGCGGATCAGTTTTCCTGTTTTACTCCTGGTTCCCTCCGGTGCAATACAGAGAAAATTATCTTCTTCCAGAACTTTAAAACAGGCTTTCATGGCCTGCATATCGATTGATCCCCTTTTTATCGGCACGGCATTCCAGGTGGATAGAATCGTCCGTGTGAAAAACTTATCGAAGAGCTCGGCTTTTGCCATAGCAATGGTTTTTCTCGGTCTCAGATTAACATAGAAGAGGGGGCCTTCCAGATTGCTGACGTGGTTTGTAATCAGTATGGCAGGACCCTTCATGGGGATGCGTGAGAGGTCGGATTTATCGATTTTATATACAACATCGAGAGCGGCCCGGATAAGGCTGTTGATAATTCTCTCTTTTATAGTCATTAAAAAGCTCCTTTTTGTTAAAGCATGAGCAGCCCGTAGCCGGATAGAAGTCGCGCTGAATCGGAATTTATAAACTCATCAAAGCTTATATGACTCTGGGAACAGAGTTCCTCTATCTCTTCTACAGAAGCCCCGCCATGGTCTTTAATATGACATATTTTCAATAGTTCCGATAGGAAAATCCACTCCTTTTTTCCCACAGAAATCCGTTCCGCGCCATCGGTATCGTGAATTTCCATGCGGTTCTCATTCCAGAACGGCTTTCCGCCAATCCAGAGGAAACGGGTGTTATCATTGATTTCCCTTTTGCTCTTTGCCTCAACTGCCAATTGCCGGATATAACCTTTTTTTGTGCGGCTTTTCGGTGTTTTGAAGGGAAACCATCTTCCCACAGGGAGTTCAAGTCCGCTTTTTGACATATAGGCCTGGACAGCCATGGCCAAACCTTCTCCGAAATCATCCGGTTCATACTCCCTGTTTTCATGATAATACAGGTCATTGCGGGCAAAGCCTGCTTTTTCCGGACCGGTAATCTTTATGCCGAAATGGTCGGGGTTGAGCCCTGCAGGACTGTGGGCGGTCAGGGCGAACTGATGCCAGAAAGCTGAATCGATAAGTCCTTCTGAGAATAACTGCCTCACATTTTCAAGAGCATCTATAATCTCCTGCATGGTCTGGCCGGGAAAACCGTACATAAGATATGCGTGGACCATGATCCCCGCCGAATGAAAAGCATCGGCAACCGATGCGACCTGAGGAACAGTAACCCCTTTATCCATCCGATCCAGCATACGGTCCGATGCCACTTCCAGCCCTCCTGAAACGGCAATACAGCCACTTTTCGCCAGAAGTCGGCATAAATCGAATGTAAAACTTTTCTCGAAGCGGATATTAGTCCACCAGCTGATGTATATCTCTCTCCGGATCAGTTCCATCGCCATGGATTTGAGCAGAGTGGGGGGGGCCGCTTCATCGACAAAGTGAAAAGATCTTAAACCGGTGCTTGCTATCAGCTGTTCTATTTTATCGACCAGTATTTTGGCCTGGTCGGGATCATATCGCTTAATATAGTCGAGACTTGTATCACAGAAAGCACAGCGATGCCAGTAGCAGCCGTGAGCCAGTGTCATCTTTACCCATTTGCCGTCGCTCCAGAGTCTGTGCATAGGATTGGCTAATGGCAGAAGGGAGAAGTAGGGTTCTTCCATCAAACCCCGGTAATCCGGCGCCGGCAGATCACGCTGACGGAAATCCTTATCGGTTCCCTCGCAGTACTCCACATGTCCTTTTTCCGACAGGAAGTAGGTTCGGCTTAGCTCATTTCGGGAAATCTCTCCTGAGAGAAACCGGCAGATTTGGATAAAAGGCGTTTCGCCGTCATCAAGCGTTACATAGTTTATATAGCGGAACAGACCGGGAGCCTTTAATTCCCTCAGCTCCGTATTGACGTAACCGCCACCCATGACGGTTTGTATCTCACTTTTTTGCTCTTTTATAAAAGAGGCGGCATCGAGAGCTCCCAGAAGATTCCCCGGAAAGGGTACGGAAAAGCCGCATACTTCCGGATCATACTCATCGAGAATCTTACTGAAGATTTCGAGACTCATGGTTCTAATCAGCGAACGGGGCCGGTTTAGCTCAGCTTCAATCGTTTCAAAGGATGGGGGAGACAAGGCGATCCGCTCGGCATATCGGCTGAAACCGTAGGCGCTGTCACAGTATGCTGAAATGATCTGTGAAATTTCTTCCAGATACAATGTGGCTCTATGACGCGCCTCATCAGATGTCCGCCCGGGAGGGGTATTTTCCAGCCTGTCCCCTTCCGGGAGCCAGCCCGGCCTGTTTATAAGATAGGACGCGGAATCGTCTTCCCCTTTCAGAAATGCGGCTGCGCTGTCGATTGTGGACAGGTAAACCTCTTTCAGAGAAAAAAAGCGGTCCAGACCGGCATACTCTCCCGGCGAATACCGGCTTTCCAGATCTTCGTAAAGCCTTGTCAGTCCCCGGGAAGAGAAGAGTTCCCGGGCCGTCAGGTTTCCCAGATCGATCTGCCTGACTCTGTGCCCTTCTTTTTCCAGCACAGCTTTCAGGTATGCTGTTGCGGGGTAAGGGGTGTTGAGCTGGGTGAACGGCGGAGTGATGAGGAGTATCTTCATAAAGGGACTTTCCTGAAATAGGATTCAATCATATCGTTTTCGAATTCTTCATTGTTCCTGTAGCTTCTTCCGAAAAGAGGCTCCCATAGCGACTGATCTTCCATGCAGAGATAAAAGAATACTTCCTTTTTCCAATCTTCTGAAAAGCTGTTGTAAACCGTTCCGAACAGCTCCCTTTTAATCTCAATGGGGTAGGACAGTTTTCCTCCCGCATCGATCATGGGCATTTCCAGAATTTTGCTTTTCATTTCCCTGTCCCGGATTTTCCGTATCACCGGTTTTATATAGGTCAAAGTCCCCATGGAAAGGAGAGCCACTTCTTCGGGAGAAAACATATTCTGAATGGATGTCGTCAAAGATTTATAGTCATCTTCCCAGCCTTTGTAGTGAACGATCGGATGAAAATGGAATCCTACGGGAATGCCTTTGTCGGCAACTTTTCTGGCGCTTTCCAGACGTTGTTCCGGAGAGGCGGCAAAATGCTCTTCATTCCCGGCAATGGCCGGCGTGTTGAGGGACCATGTGGCAAAAATATTGGGCGCTACATCGTTTTCCAGTAACCAGGCTATGTTTCTCGATTTGGTTTTCAGCTCGAGTATGACATTCCTGTTCTCTCCGGCGAAGCTGTTGAGTTTATCGAGTATGCCTTCCCTGTTTCCCCACATGAGAGAATCGGAGGACTGCCCTGTACCTATATGGTATCTCTTTGCCGGGTCGAGATTGAGTTTCCGGAGTTTTTCTTCCAGATTTTCATGAAAGTAGACCCGGTCGTTATCGAAAAAAGATTGAATAGAACAGTAGGTGCAATCAAATCCGCAGTTGAGAACGACGTCGAGTGTTTTCAGATTGCAGCATCGGGTTTTTTCCGATGCCACGGGACAGCTTCCCAGAATGGTGCTCTCATCATTGAGCCTGACGAAATTTGTTTTTCCGGAACTGTCTGTTCGTCCCGAGAACTTCGAATAATCATTGAGCCCCTTTTTCAGCTGTTCCCACCTGTCTTTGACATTGTTCATCAAATGTTGTTTCAGCTGCTTGCCCTTGAGGTTCTCGTCGTCGGGAATATTCCATAAACCGGAAAGATTCCCCTCATCCCAGATCGAAAGATCACGGGAAATATCGATCAGCATTTTGATATCCTGAAACGTCAGCTGATACTGGTCTGAAATACGGGAAATGAAATCCCGCTCTTCACCATTCAGTTTCTTATAGGTATGATTGTCCCTGAAGGGAGCCATCCTGTCTTTTCTGTCCATATACAGGGATTGTAAAACTATGAAGGCTCCACGTCTAGAAGGAGAGTTTTCAGCCGTTGAAACAATTTGAACCGGATTGCGCGCCGGAAGTTGTCTATGAAGATACATGGTTCTATATCGTCAGCAAGGAGAGAGAGGAACTCACCGTTCCCGGCAGAGGGCCGGAGAAAGCTCATTGCCTCATGTCCCGGGCAGCTGAATGGCTTGGAGAGGTGTACAATATTCACCGACTCGATCAGCCTACATCGGGATTGGTTATACTCGCCAGGACGCCCGAAGCCCAAAGAGAGATGAGCCGCCTCTTCGAAGCCCGGAAGGTTGAAAAAGTTTATATAGCCCGTGTCCGTGGAAAAATCGAAAAAGATGAAGGAATTATCGATCTGCCTCTCCGGGGGGATCGGGAAAACCGGCCCAGACAGATTGTTGACCCTGAAAGGGGTAAAAAAGCCATAACACGATGGAGAATAAAAAAAGAGGGAGAGAGGTGGACGGAGCTCTTTCTCTATCCCGAAACAGGCCGGACCCATCAGTTGAGAGTGCACCTCGCATCGATCGGCCATCCCATTATGGGAGATCGTCTGTATGATGATGAAACTGATGAAATGCTGATGGGCGAACTGAAGCTCCACGCTTCGGCGCTCGCCTTTAAGCACCCCTTTACCGGGGAGTTTCTATCAGTGGAAAGTAAACCGGATTTCGATGTCGATCGTAAGGATCAGTCCAGATAGCCTTCTTCGTCTATGTATTTCTGGGCCATGGCCTTGTCGGCCGGGTCGATCCGGTCGCTGAACAATTCAAGAAAACTGTGGTCGTATTTAGCGCCGCTGTAGAGTAGAGCCCATACGGAGTTTTCTTTATCGGGACCCAGTTTTTTATAGATATCATAGACTTCAATGTAAGCCTTGAGGATTTCGTCTTTTTCTATGTCGTTGTAAACATTGCCTTTTCCGAGACGGTTGTAGATGTCGATAATCTCATCGGGATATATGATGTCCGGATCGTCGGATTTCATGTCGTTGCGAATATAGAGATCGGGCCAGAGATAGACATCGTCCCAGTAAATTCCCGTAACGAGAGAGAAGGATTCGTCTTTTACCACTGTATGCCGGTCGACAATAAACCGCTCGGGGACAGTCGGAGATTCGAAGGGATCATCCTCCGGTTCTTCAAGCAAAAGAGGTTCTTCCGCTTCCGCAACTTCCGTCATTTCATTATTTGCGGAGAATTCGACAGGCAGTCCGTAAGGTGTTTTGTCCCTCAGAAAGTAAATCATTGTAATAATGACGGCGAGAATGATAACGAAAAGGACTATGAGTAATGTTTTAAGAGGTCTGCTGTCTTCCATCTCATTAATTATCGAATGATGGGGGCATAAGTAATAGTTTTTTTTGAGAATTCTTTGTTATAGTCCCCCTATGACCGAGAGTTTTCTCCCCGTAAGTAAAGAAGAAATGAATAAAAAGGGCTGGGACCGCCCCGATTTCGTACTGGTGACCGGCGATGCCTATGTGGACCACCCCTCATTCGGCGCCGCCCTGATCGCCCGAGTCCTGGAAAAAGAAGGGTTCCGCGTAGCCATTCTGGCACAGCCCGACTGGCGGAAGATCGAATCCTTCAGGGAATTCGGACGGCCGCGCCTCGCTTTTCTGGTGACGGGCGGAAACATGGATTCCATGGTTTCCAATTATACAGCTGCGAGAAAACCCAGAAGTTCCGACGTCTACAGTCCCGGAGGCAAAACAGGCCGCCGTCCCGACAGAGCGACAATCGTCTATTGTGCAGCGGTGAAACAGGCTTTTAAAAAGATGCCTGTCATCATCGGGGGGATGGAAGCATCACTTCGGCGATTGGCCCACTATGATTACTGGTCGGGAAAGCTCCGGAGATCCATCTTGCTCGATTCGAAAGCCGATATTCTCGTTTACGGGATGGGTGAACATCAGATCGTGGAAATCGCCCGTCTCATGGATTCGGGAGTGCGTATCGGAGAGATTCAAAATGTGCGGGGGACGGTCTACCGGACACAGGAAAAGCCCGATCCTGCAATGGTTCATATTCTTCCCTCCTATAAAGACATCAGCCGTGACAAGAGGACATTCGCACAGTCTTTCAGAATACAGTATCTCAATACCGATCCCTTTCAGGGTAAAACTCTGGCGGAACCCTATGGGGAAGACTACGTCGTTCAGAATCCAGCGGCTTTTCCCCTGAAAGAAGAGGAACTGGACGGCGTTTACGAGCTCCCCTACTGCCGGGATGTCCACCCTTTTTATGGAAAAGAAGGCGAAGTCAAAGCTCTGGAAGAGGTCCTGTTCAGTCTGGCCAGCAGCCGGGGCTGCTTCGGAGGGTGCAGTTTTTGCGCGCTCAACTTTCATCAGGGGCGAATTATCAGCTCCCGCAGCCGGGAATCTCTGGTCCGGGAAGCCGCGGGTTTCCCGGAAGACAGCCGTTTCAAAGGCTATATTCACGATGTGGGAGGGCCTACAGCCAATTTCCGTAAGCCTGCCTGTTCAAAGCAAGAGACAAAAGGCGCCTGTCCGGAAAAATCCTGTCTCTCTCCCGTACCCTGTCCGGCCATAGAAGTCGATCATGGCGAGTATCTCGAATTGCTGCGCGATTTGAGAAAACTTGAGGGAATAAAAAAAGTGTTTATCCGTTCGGGTATACGATATGATTACCTGCTGCTTGATAAAGATGAAAGCTTTTTTCACGAACTGGTTAAGCATCATATAAGCGGCCAGTTGAAGGTGGCGCCCGAGCATATCTCCGATAAAGTTCTGACAATTATGGGAAAGCCGGGAAAAGACGTCTTTGACCGCTTCCGGAAACGGTTCGGGGAAATTAACGAAGAAGTGGGTAAGAAGCAGTTTCTCGTTCCCTATCTCATCTCCTCTCACCCCGGCTCAACTCTCGACGATGCCGTTGAGCTGGCGGAATACTTGCGCGATTCGGGATTGAGAGCCGATCAGGTTCAGGATTTTATACCCACACCCGGGACACTTTCCACAGCTATGTTTTATTCAGGATATAATCCTCTGACCATGAAAAAAGTTCATGTGGTAGATAATCCGAGAGAAAAGGCCATGCAGAGAGCCCTGCTTCAGTACCGGAAGCCGCAAAACCGACAGCTGGTGGAAGAAGCTCTGAAGAAATGCGGAAGGACAGATCTCATCGGGAACGGTGCCAGGTGCCTGATTAGAAAAAACGACCCGGCGGGTATGAAGAAGAAGCGCCGTCAGAAATCCCGGTGAACAGTGGCTATTCTCGGGTGTGTCAGTTTTAGAAAATCATTCATATGGAGCCGCATAATCTCCCTGTGGCTGCCCGCTTCGAAAAATAAATCTTTCTTTTCCAGGACATCGCTATCGGTAATGACCGGCATGTGATAAAGGTTTCCCAGCGGAGGAATGGCTCCCGGTGAACAGTCGGGGAATATCGATTCCACCTCCTCTTCATCGGCCAGAGATACGGATAATGATCCGGTGATCTCTTTTATTCTGTGAAAATCGATCTTTTCCGTACTGGGAAGAACGACAAGAAGATAGGAGCCGTCTGCTTTCAAAAGTACGGACTTAACCATTTCCCGACCGGATATATGCGCCGCCTTGGCTGATGAGAGAGAAGAGTATGCCGGGTCGTGTCTTATGGTTCGGAAATCTGTTCCGTTCTGATTCAGAAAACTGACTAGCCTTTCTACTGCCATCAGGTCCCCCTTAAAATAAAAACTTTTCAAGGACAATCAAGCTGCTGTTATTAATGTAAAACTTTCTCTTTTAACATTCCAATATTTTTATCAGCGGTAAGCTTCGAGAAAGGAATTGAGGGCGTTTTTCAACCAGATGACAGACTGGTGGCTCGAGACGATCATCATAGTCCCGTTCAGGTCGTGATTTTTAAAAGAGAAATAGGTTTTCAGGATAATGGCGACACTATCGGCATTTATGTTTGCAAGGACATGGGTAAAGTCTTCAGGTTTGCCGTCAATAGCCACTGGCGGTTTATAGGATACTGAAGTTTTCAGCAGCTCCGTGATTTTTCCGACACTGGTACCAATGAGAATATTGCCTATCTCCAGAAAGACTTCTTTTCTTGTTCGGTCAATTTCAGGTTCCTCATCGTGGGGAAGATCTTTTATGCCGCTTAAGAGTGCAAGCAGGTCGGGTTTTATGCTTTCCGGAAACATAAGAAGGGCTGAGCCGGAAAAATCCCCCGTAAACATCTCCTCGATGATTGTGCTCTCATCCTTTAACTTGAGGTTTTCCTCAAGATAATCCAGCAGCGTTTCAATCGGGATAATTTCCACTTCGGGAATATGAAGGATGACCGAGACTCCGATTATCTCTTCCAGATCGCCGGAGGCAGAGCCGAAAGCAATATTCATGATTTCCTGAAGAATCTGTTTTTCCATATTGCTGAACAGGGGGATAGGCGCGTTACTCATCCTGAATACCCTCTACAAGCAAGTCTTCTCCAGTTTCAAGGGCATGAATGGTTTTTTGTATGCTCTCTTCCCTGGGTGGTTTTTTCAGAACGGTGCAGGCTCCGGCCGTCACGCAGTTCATAATCGTGGAAACTTGTCTGTCGGCTGATATAACGGCGACTTTCGCCTGGGGATTGTACTCCATCATCGCTTTCAGAGTTTTGAATCCTCCCATGCCGGGCATGTTCAGATCGAGAAAAACGAGATCCATATCGATTGAGCGGAAGACGTCCAAACCCTGTTCTCCCGTTTCGGCTTCATAAAGCTCAAACCCATTGCCGAGACATTTTTTGAGGAGCATTCTGGCGACGAGGGAATCATCAACTATTAAAACGCGGTTGATATGCACGGGTTTTCCTTTCAACTTACCTCTTTATAAAGTGTAATTTTCAGGGATTGTAAAAGCAACGGGTAAGGGGAAAAAATAAGGCTGCCTTCCGGCAGCCCAGGTATTGGAAACTTGTTGTTTTCAGTAGCTGAAACCCATACCGGCCGAAACAGCCCATGTGAGTCCGCCTTTTGCCGAGACTCCAGAACCTGATGGCAATGTCAGAAACTCGAGCATATCCCAGGCGATCATACCGCTCACATTGATATTGAATGTTCTTGTCAGGTACAGGATGGCGTTAAGAGAGGCTCCGGGACCTATATTGTAGGCGAGATAGTTGCTATAGTAACTGGAGAATAGTGCAATTCCATTGAAATGGAGTCCTGCTCCGGCTAGAAGAGAAAAGCTGGGGCTTATAGGAGCCAGAAAGCCGACACCAAGAAGAGCATCGAGACCTAAATGCCATGAATCGAAAAGAATTTCCAGAGTGTTCATTGTCGCTCCAGTGTCAACTCCGTTTTCCTTTTCTGAAAAAGTTACAGGTAATAGAAATGTTGCGCTAGAGTAGAACCCTACACCATTACCGTTGAAAGAGGTGAAATTCAAACCGGCTTCACCATAATTCCTTTTTATATTATTGGTCGATTCATAAGTTCTGGATGTATTCAGATATGTTCCCTGCATGAGATAGAGTTTTTCAGCAAAAAGTGAAGCGGACATAAGCAGTGCCGCTGCAATAAGTAGTATTTTTTTCATTATACTCTCCAAATTTTTTATTGTATGATGCGTGCATTATATAGATGTACGAAAAGTTGTGAAATAGGAAAAAGTCCTATTTTTATCTATTCTATTTATCCTTCATCTGAGCCTTAATCATATCTCCCAGTGTCATGGTATCTTTTTCCTTACTGCTGTACTGACGGACCAGGCGGGAGTTCATCGCTTTCTCTTTCCGCCCCTGTCGTCTATAGGGATCGTTTTTCTTTTCCGGCTCGTCTTCGTATCCGCAGGCCAGGGACTGGCAGACAAATTTGGGATTCCCCTTTTTATCATGGATCTCCATCAGTTTTTTTCCGCACATGGGGCAGTCTTTCCTGCTGAGGTTTTTGGGTTCGTAAGTCAGTTTGCTGTTTTTTACCTGAGAGACAAGTCGCTTCGTCTCCTCCCGGATTTCGCTGATAAAGGCTCTTGTCTGTTCCCGGCCCTCCGCTATGTCGGTAAATCGCTGTTCCCACTGGGCGGTTAATTCGGGAGATTTAAGCATATCCGGAACGATTCGTATCAGTTCCATACCTACGGCTGTCGGGACAAGTTCTTTCCCTTTTCTGTCAATGTAGTAGGATGAGAGCAGCTTTTCAATGATATCGGCTCTTGTCGCCGGGGTTCCCAGTCCGCCCTGGCGGATTGTTTCCTTCAGCTTTTTATCGGAGACAAATTTCGAAGGATTTTCCATGGCTGTCAGAAGCGTCGCTTCACTGTAGCGCGCCGGCGGTTTGGTCAGTCCTTTTCGTGTACTTACCGATTTTACTGGAAATAAATCCCCTTTGGCGTATTCGGAAAGTGCCTGGTCGGGCAGCTGGGAATCATTCTCCCCTTCGGAATAGCCCGACTGCCTGTCTATGCTTTTCCACCCTTTTTCAAGAGTCCGGTTTCCTCTTGCATATACCTTCTCTCCCTTAATCTCCAGAGTCATGGATATGCTCTCATATCGATAAGGTTCGGAAAGAACGACGACGAAGCGCCGGACGATGAGGTCGAAGAGCTGTTTTTCATCGACCGTAAGGTTTTTCAGATCGGCCTTTTCTTCTGTCGGGATAATGGCATGGTGATCCGTCACACGGCTGTTGTCCACGAAATTCTTTCCCGGTTTCAGATCTTTCTCCAGAAGGGAATTTATCTGATCTCTATAGGCTGTTTCTCTCACAGCCTTGAGCCTGTCCTTCAATGTCGGAACCATATCTGTTGTGATGTGGCGGGAATCCGTTCTCGGATAGGTGACGTATTTGTGTCTTTCATAGAGGCCCTGGAGGACTTGAAGCGTCTTTTTGGCCGAGAACCCGAGATAGCGGTTTCCATCTCTCTGAAGCTCTGTCAGGTCGTAGGCTTTGGGAGGTGCTTCACTCTTCTTTTTTTTATCTATCTCGAGAATGATGGCTTCGCCGTCTTCCATTTTTGATGCCAGCGCGAGGGCTTCTTCGTATTGGCTGAACCGGTTGATTCCCTTATCGTTTCTCCATTGCGCTGTAAAGGCTCCCAGATCCGCCTCCACATTCCAGTATTCCTGAGGCAGGAAGTTCTCGATTTCCTCTTCTCTCTTTACAATCATGGCGAGAGTCGGAGTCTGGACGCGACCCGCCGAGAGACGGGTGTCGTATCGGCAGCTCAAAGCCCTGGTTATATTGAGTCCCACAAGCCAATCCGCTTCAGCCCGGGCTTCAGCGGAATGAAACAGGTTTATATAGTTTTTCCCCGGTTTCAGATTTTTAAATCCCTCCCGGATAGCCTGGTCTGTCTGAGAGCTGATCCAAAGCCTCTCGGTTTTCCCTTTCCAGCCGGAAAGCCGCATGATCCATCGGGCTACGAGCTCTCCCTCCCGCCCGGCATCGGTGGCTATGACCAGGCGATCCACATCTTTTCTTTTGAGGATACCCTGCACTGTGCGAAACTGATGGGAAGTTTTGCGGATCACTTTGTGTTTCATCTTTTCGGGGAGCATGGGAAGCGTCTTCAAATCCCATCTTTGATACTTCTCATCGTATTCCCCGGGATCGGCCAGTTCTACGAGATGGCCCATAGCCCATGTCACAATATAATCTTTTCCTTCACAGAAGCTTTTTGTCTTTTTTTCGCATTTCAATACCCTGGCCAGCTCTCGTCCGACACTGGGTTTTTCTGCCAACACAATTGTTTTCATATCCACCATTATACTTGTAAGCTTAATTATTTAAAGCCTTTGAAAGGGAATGATCTTTTGAAGTTTTGGGCATATAATTATAGTATGAGAAAGTTTTTACTATTAAGTATAGTCTTGTTTTTTACATATCCTCTTTTCAGTCAGGCTAAAACAGCACTGATTATCGGAAATGGCGATTACAAACATTTTTCGACCTTATCTAATCCGGTAGATGAAGCCAGAGATATGAGAAATGCCCTTCAGAGAATCGGATTTGAGGTCATTCTCCTGACGGACGGAACGGAAGACGAAATCTACGATGCCATTACGCTTTTTGAGGATAAACTGAAAGCCAAAGGCGGATTGGCTCTGTTTCATTACGGCGGCCACGGCGTGCAGGTCAACGGCTCGAACTATCTCATTCCGGTCAATGCCGATATTCCCGATGAGAGAAGAGTCAAATCCCGCGCTGTCGATGTTGAAGAGATAGTAAGCGCCATGGCATCTTCCGGAAGCCGGACGAATATTATTATTCTTGATGCCTGCCGGGACAATCCTCTGCCTGGTGAATCGAGAAGCGCTTCCCGGGGGCTCGCCGTTATAGGAAATCAGCCTCCCGATTCGATTATAGTCTATTCCGCCGATGCGGGAACGACGGCTCAGGACGGACTTTTTACACCGACTCTGCTCAAATATATTGAAACGCCCGGGCTTGAATTTTACGATATTCTGAAAAAAGTCAGGACCGAAGTCAGGGAAGCGTCGGGCGGTATGCAGAGAACCGGCGATTACAATCAGCTTGAAAGCGATATCTATCTGGCCGGAAGAGGTTCGGGCAGCGGGTTGATCGTTGAAAGAGAAGAATTCGGATCTCTTCGAATTTCTGTCTTTGAACCCTGTGAAGTCTTTATTGACGGACGGCCTGCCGGAAGTCTGGAAGCCAATTCCTCGGCTGTTCTTAATGATGTCAAAACTGGCTCCCGCACAGTGGAAGCCGTTTACCGGGAGGGCCGGGAGACTCTTGAAGTTCGCATTTATAAAAATGAAACATCAGAAGCCGCTTTCAAGCAGCGCATTAAAAAAGAGTCGCCAGTCGATGAAAATAATCTGGTCCGTGTTTCCGGAGGGACCGTCGAGATGGGCGCTCTGCTTGGCGACAGCGATGAGAAACCCACTCATTTTATAACGGTCAGCGACTTCATTATCAGCCGATACGAAGTAACTCAGAAAGAATACGAAGCCGTTATGGGCAGAAATCCCTCAGACCGCAATTACAGTTATGGAGATGATTATCCGGTTAATAAAGTCTCGTGGCTCGATGCGATTGAGTTCTGCAATAAGTTGAGCCTGCTGGAAGGGCTTGAGCCCTGTTATTCCGGGCGCGGGCGATCTCTCGCATGTGATTTCGATGCCAACGGTTACCGTCTGCCGACAGAAGCCGAGTGGTTTTTTGCCGCCGGAGGAGGAACCGTCGGTCAGGCGAAAAGCATATATGCGGGTGCGAATCTCCCGGGGCCGGTTTCCTGGTACGACAATAACAGTTCCAATACCGTGCATCCCGTCGGATTGAAAAACCCCAATGAGCTCGGGCTGTATGATATGTCGGGAAATGTCGCGGAATGGTGCTGGGATTATTATGGCGAATATACCTCTTCTTTGAAAGTCGATCCCACCGGTCCGGAAGAGGGACGTCAGAGAGTCGTTCGGGGAGGCGGTTGGAACAATCTGAGTACGGATGGAAGGATAAATAAAAGGAAGTCCGAGAGCATCGCGGGAAAAAGCTTTAATCTCGGTTTCAGAATCGTGAGAAGGGAATAAGGAACTCAGTTCCTTATTCCCAGCGGGAAAAGATCAGTTACCGCCGAAAAGACCGAGGAGACCGGATTCTCCGGTTCCACTCATCATTCCAGAAGGATTATTGCTGTCACCCTTTCTTGTTTCAGCTTCTGCTTCATCGAGATATTTGATGGCCAGTGCGTTAGCTGTGTACTTGATGGTTTCGGTGTATCCGCCGAAAAGGCTGTTGAGGAAGCTTTTGTTGGACAGGTCCTGAGCTTCGATTCTTACGTTTATTACGTCATCAGCACCGAGCGCGATAGCTTCTTTAATAAGCATGTCGTAAGTGATTGTCGATCCGGAAATGGTTGTTTTGAATTTGAAAATACCGACTTTAGTCACTTCCGTAGATTCTACAAAAATATGATCGATTACTTCGTAGTCCTTAACGACTATACTTGCATAATCAGACCAACCTGTCTTGTTACTTGTCATGTCTACTGATTTACAACCGGTAAAAGTTATTCCGATTAAAATAAACAGGGCAATGAGCACTTTTTTTGTCATGTTCTTTTCTCCTAAAGATTGTTCTATGCCTTATTATTTTCCTTTATGTTTTATTGTCAACTGTTTTTTTTTATAATTTCCAGTCTCATTCAACCGGGGAAGATGCGTTCTCATGGATTCCCGGACAATTATAAATAAAAAAAGACGGCCTTTATCCGGCCGCCGTGTATCTAAATTAAAGGTAGAGATCATGAATCTTCTTTAAATCGCTTTTCCCATTCTTTTTCTTTATCAATAACCTCATCTTCCATCCTGTTCACCCGCGACGAAATATCTTCAAATTCCTCCCGGATATCATCGAAGGTAAAACCTCCGTTCCTTTCCCGGCGACTCTCTCTGCGGTTTTCTCTTCTGTACTCCCGTCTTCCCCTGGAATCGCGTTCATAATAATCGCTTTTCCCTTCTCTCGGTTCAACAGGCAGCAGCATTCCCGCTGCAATATATAGAACACCAACGGGAAAAAAGCCGGTCATGACCAGAGCTATAACGACTCCGAGTCTGATATATCCAACAGGAAGATCTCTCCAGTCGGCGATTCCCTGGCAAACGCCGAAGATCATGCCGTTCCTCGATCGGTAAAGTCTATCCTGTGCCATAATCATCTCCTTTGTTCCCGTTCATAAAGGATGGTTTCCAGATTCGCGATCCGTTTTTTCAAATCCTTCATGGCGTAATACATCTCATCAAGAGATTCCCGGTCTCTACTATTGGACTTTCTGGAATTCTGCTTGTTGAGTATGATCACGGTTATGCAGACCATAAAGATAATCGGTATAAAAACACCAACATATTCAACGCCCATAACTTATCTTCCTACTCCGATTTTGTTTTCTTTACTGTTTTTTTCAGTTCCGCCAGTTCGTCATCGACTTCATCGCCGGCTTCCAGTTTGCTGAACTCGTTTTCAAGAGAGCTCGAAGCTCCGTACCCCGACATTTCGGCTTCCGATTCCATTCTCTCTATCCTGTTTTCCAGTTCACTGAACCGTGTGATGACTCCCGAACCGGAGGCGTCGCGCATGACCTTATTGACTTTCGTCTTTTCTTTGGCTTCTTTGCCTCTGCGGATCAGCGCTTTATGCTTCTGTATCACAGTCTGAAGTTTTTCTTCAATGAGAACGATATTATTTTTACACTCATCGATAATCTGGTTCAAGTGCTCCAGTTCGCGATTCAGTTCATCCAGTGCGACCTGAGCTTCTTTTTTCTCGATAAGGGCCTCTCTGGCCAGGTCATCGCGGCCTTTTTCTACAGCCAGCTGCGCTCGTTCAGTCCAGCGCGTTACTTTTTTCTCAAGCTCTTCCTGTTCTCTGGTGACCCGTGACCGGGAAGCGATTTTAGCTGCGCAGGAGGATTTGAGATCCACGAGAGTGTCCTCCATTTCCTGCATCATCAGCCGGATCATTTTTTCCGGATCCTCCGCCTTGTCGAGAAGAGCGTTTATATTGGAATTCACGATATCCATAAATCTTGTGAAAATACCCATTTTATCCTCCAATTACCGTTTATAGTAATTATTATGCAAGATGCATGCCATATATATAGTCGCGATTAGAGCCTTTTCAGAGTTCAAATCGCGGCGATTTTCCTCCGGACCGGCATATAATGCCATATTCCAGGTGAAAATCGCCATAAATAAATCTGATTCAGGCACGGTCGTCCTTAAACCGGTCGTCCCAGTCTCTCTCTTTGCTGTAGCTTCGGCGATCCATTTTGTTAAACCGTGAAGACAAATCATCAAATTCCTGTCTCAGATCATCGAATCCCTTTCTGACTCCCGATCTATACCAGGATCGGCTCTCCCTTTCATGGAATGACGGTTCCAGAGGAAGGAAGAAGGCAGCCAGCAGATAGAGCAGACCGAAGGGGAAGAAGCCCGTGAAGACAGTCAGGACAACAAGAGCCAGTCTCACATATCCTGCATTAATTCCTCTCCAGTCGGCGATTCCCTGGCAGACACCGAATATCATACCACGTCTCGAACGATACAGTCTCGCTGTTCTTTCACAATAGGCCATGTCTTCCTCCCTCTTACTTGGCTTCCGCTTTGGGAGCGCTTTTTTTCTTCATGGTTTTTTTGAGTTCTTCCAGCTCTTCTTCCACATCGCTTCCGCTTTCCATTTTCGCGAATTCCGATTCAAGGCTGCTTTTCCCCACTGTTGTCATTTCCGCTTCCGCTTCCATTCTTTCGATTTTGTTTTCAAACTCGTTGAAACGCACCATGGCTTCCGCGCCGGTGGCATGGCGGATAGTCTGATTCACTTCTTTCTTTTCTTTAGCGTGAATCGCTCTCTGGATAAGAAGCTTGTGCTTCTGAATGACTGTCTGCAGTTTTTCCTCGAGAGTGAGGATATTGTTTTTGGTTTCATCGATTATCTGTGTCAGGTGATCGATATCTCTCTGAACAGCCTGAAGATCATCATTGGCTTTTTTCTTTTCGATCAGAGCTTCCTTCGCCAGATCGTCGCGGCCCTTTTCGACAGCCAATTCCGATCTTTCCGTCCATCTGTTCAATCTTCCTTCCAGAACCTTCAGATCCTTCTGAGCCTGTGTTCTCGACGCCATTTTGGCAGCGATGGATGATTTGAGATCAACCAGCGTGTCTTCCATTTCCTGCATCATCAATTTGATCATTTTTTCAGGATCTTCCGCTTTGTCCAGCATCGCGTTTATATTTGAATTGATAATGTCTTTTCCTCTTCTAAAAATACCCATATTGTCCTCCAAGGTTTTTTCAAGTTACACAAACTATATTGCAAGCGGTGTGCCAAGTTTTTAGAACGGGAATTTCAGGTGAAAAACCAAAAAATCAGCACTTTTCCGGTTAATATTACCAAATGAGGTGGTTGAAAATACCAAAGAAAGAAATAATCTAAACAGTTTGTTTATTTTGAGCCGGGAAGGTCAGAATTGCAAATATCCTTGAATCATATTACTCTGGTTCTATGAAAGAGTACTCTGCCAGCGCTAAGGAAGCTCTGGGCGAATCGGAAGTCTTCCTTGATTTTCAGCAGCATCTCAGTCGGGCCGCCAAGGTCAACCGACCCATGCTTATAATAGGTGAGCGCGGGACAGGTAAGGAATTGGCTGCTTCGAGACTTCACTTCCTTTCCGAGCGATGGGACAAGCCTTTCGTTACCATGAACTGCGCTTCCCTGCCTCCCGGATTGATCGAATCCGAGCTCTTCGGCCATGAAGCCGGAGCGTTCACAGGCGCTTCCGGAAGACGGAAAGGGCGGTTTGAGGAAGCGGACGGCGGGACATTGTTTCTCGACGAGATCGGGCTCATTCCCATGGAGGTTCAGGAAAAAATTCTTCGGGCCGTGGAGTACGGTACATTCGAAAGGGTGGGCAGTTCCTACACCCATGAAGTGGATGTGAGAATCATAGGTGCCACCAATGATGATCTGCCGGCCAAATGCGAACAGGGAAAATTTAAAGAAGACCTGCTCGACAGGCTTTCTTTCGAAGTTCTCTTCGTCCCCCCTTTAAGAGTTCGGGAAGAGGATATCCTTCTTCTGGCTTTTCATTTCGCTGCCCGGATGAACCGCGAACTCGGAAGGAGTGACGATATCACTTTTTCCGATGATATCATTGATAAAATGGTAAGTTTTCACTGGCCCGGCAATGTACGGCAGCTCAAGAATGTGGTGGAACGGGCTGTTTACACCTGTTCCGATGGACTCATCAAAGAAGTAAAACTCGATCCTTTTGAAAATCCTTTCAGGGAAAAAATTCCCGATGAAGCCATTACGACGGCGGATATCCCGATTGAGAATTATAAAACGGCAATGAAAGAACTGGAAATCGATTTTATCCGCCGCGCCTTGAAGAAGTGCGGCGGCAAGCAGAAAGATGCCGCCGAAATGATGCAATTGACATACGATCAATTCCGCGGGCTTTATCGCAAATACAGTGATGAGCTTGCCGAAGATGATTAGATCAGAGATAGCTCTGGACAACCTGGATCAGTTCCACAACAAGATCGTCACACCGTTCTCTGTATTTTATAACTCTTTCCTTATTCTGTTCTCTCGCCGCTCTTTCCAGTAAGGCAAAGGCTTCTGACGCTGCGGAAGAGTGAAGATTCAGCATCTGGCCTTTGAGAGTGTGAGCTGTCCTTTCGAGGGAATCGAAATCGCCCTCAGCTTCAAAACGATTCACTCGATCCATCATATCCGGCAGGCCGTCAAGGAATTCTCTGAGCAGGGATTTTACAATGTCAACGTTACCTCCGAATGTCTCCAGAAGTTTCCCGTATCCGAAATCCTCTGCGCCTCCGGTTTCAGTCTCTTCGGACAGATCCCGGGAGGTCACTTTGTCCAGGAGCCCGGAGATGTTGTCGATCGTTACCGGCTTGGAGACAAAATGATCCATTCCGGCATTGTGCGCTTCTTCTCTGTCTTCCGTCGAAGCATTGGCAGATAGAGCGGAGATAGGGGTTCTTTTCAAGCCCTTTTCCTTTTCAATCCGCCGGATTTCCCTGCAGGCATCCAGGCCGTCCATTTCGGGCATTTGTATATCCAGAATCACCAGATCCGGATGGAGCTCTGAGAAGAGCTTAACGGCTTCCAGGCCGTTTTCCGCTCCATGAACCTGGCAATTCTCTTTTTCCAGCATGAAGCGGATTATTTTCATATTGACGGGATGGTCCTCGGCAACGAGAACCGTCATCTTTTCGCTCATTTCTCTCTATATACCAACTCGCCTTCTCCATAGCAGGACAGAGGGTAGTGACCGAGATCAAAGGGATCGCCGTTCCAGAGAACGAAGGAAGCCCATTTGTTCTTTTCCAGCGTTCCCAGTATATCATCCAGGCCGATAATTTCCGCATTGGTCCTTGTTATGATCTCCAGTGCCTGCTCTTTCGTGTAGCCGATTCTGAGAAACCAGCGGAGCTGCAGGTAAAGGGTTTTCTGAAGAATAACCGGGTGATCGGTCATAAGGCCGAATTTGACTCCCGACTCAACGAGCGGTTTGATGTTTCTCCAGTTGTCGTGCTTCAGTTCGACTTTATAGGCCAGTGAATCCATGGGTCCGTAGATAACTGAAATTCCACGCTCCGCCAGTTCGCGGTAAATTTCATCGCTGAAAACATCGCAGGTGTGTTCCACAGTAATTTTCAGATCGTATGCATCAACCAGTCGGAGCAGGGAAGCGATATCGTCAGTTTTGTGGACATGAACCCTCAGCGTTTGTTTTTTTTCCAGAATATCGAGGATAACCTGATCATCTCCCGTAAGAGGCTCTCCTTTCCCCGCCTGTATTTTCACATCGTCAAATCGTCTCTTCAGGAGCGAAAGGGCTCCCATTCTCGTGTAGGGTCGGGAGCCTTTCCATTCGCGGACCGACATGGGGTTGTAGCCGAAGGCCGCTTTGATTCCCGCCCGCCTGATCAGGGCCTTGGTTGTCGTGGTCCCGTAGTTTCTCAATACGGCAGAGTGTCCTCCGATGATATTGCCGCTTCCCGGTAGAGCGCAGGAGTAAAGCGTTCCGCATTCGATGGAAGCGGTGAACGCCGCATCGTCCATCTGGACTGAATCAAGAGCGTCGCCGTTCGGGATTATGGGGTCGATATGGTCATTGGCTTCCGCTTCGCTTCCCGGTTCGCCGGAGCGGATCATTCCGATATGACAATGGGGATCGATAAAAGCCGGCGTGATAACCGGAGCTTTTTCCAGAACGACACCTTCCGGCTCACTGCTGATGCCGGTAATCAGGTTGCCATTGAAATTGATGTATGAGTCTTTTATGACTTTTTTTCCTGTGTAAATTAATTCGCCGTATATTGATGATTTCATTCTACTGTTATAATCCCGTTGCGGTGGAGACGTCAATCAATCTTGCCGATAAGGTTTCTATGGATAAAATTGTCGAAATTATGAAAAACTCAGTTTACACTGTCGCTTTTACCGGAGCGGGTGTTTCTACTTTTTCCGGTCTGAAAGATTTCCGCGGGGAAAACGGCCTGGGCAGAATAATGGAGCCGGAGAAGATTTTCGATATCAATATCTTTAACAGAGACCCTTCCTTCTTTTATCAACAGGCAAGGGAGCTGGTTTACGACCTGGAGAATATTGAGCCCTCTGTGGTCCACAAAGAACTTGCACGGCTGGAGAAAGCCGGTGCGCTACAGGCTGTCATAACCCAGAATATTGACAGGCTCCATCAGCGCTCCGGATCTCAGAGAGTCATTGAGGTCCATGGAACGGCGGAAACCGCCTACTGCCGTAACTGCGGCGAGAAGTATTCTTACCATGATATCGCTCCAGTCGCTTCGGAGGGGAAAGTCCCCCGGTGCCGGGAATGCGGCGGAGTAATAAAGCCGGATATCACCTTTTACGGAGAATCGCTTCCCGAAAAGGCTGTTCAGGAAGCTGTAGACGTGAGCTCAAGGGCTGATCTTATTATCGCTCTCGGATCGACTCTGGTTGTTTATCCCGCGGCTTCATTTATCGATACGGCGCTTCAGAACGGAGGAAAACTGATTGTGGTAAACAATCAGCCGACTCCCTACGACAGATATGCATCGGCACTCTGTTCCGACCTCGAGGAATTCTGCAGCATAACGAAAAAGGGAATTAAATAATTCCCCTCAAAAGTCCGGTTATATGCCGCGTCATCTGGGCCGTCATACCCCAGATCGTTTCCCCTTCTACGCGCCATACATAAATCTTTCTGTTACTATGTCCCCAAGGCTCCCTGTAGCGATCGGGCAATCCGAGTTCTTCGACCGGCAGCAGAATCACTTCTTTTCCTGATGCGTCTCGGTATCGCGGCTTAATTTCAATCTGAACTGTATACTCTTCGGGAGGGTTTTCCATAAACCATTTAAGAGGAACGGAAAAAACCCGCTCCACTTCGTCGCTGTTTATGTTCAATTCGGAAAGATCTTCGATTTTCATCTCTCCCAGAAAGCAATGAACAACAGCGCCCATAGATGCTACAAGAGTGTCTATATGTCCCAGAACTTCAATTTTATCTCTTCCGACACCCATCTCTTCCATCGTTTCACGGACAGCGGTTTCAAGCATGCTGCGATCCCGATCCACTTCGTATCGTCCGCCGGGGAAACAGATCTCGCCGCCCTGGCGGATGTTGGTATTCCTTTTCTGAAAAATCAGATGGGGTTCGCCTTTTTTTTCATATAAAGCTGCCAGAACAGCTGATCGGGGATACCCCGAGCTATCCATAATCCCCGGTTCGCCGGGAAGGGCATTCAATATTTTTTTTATCAATTTCTCATTCATTTTTATGGCTCTTATGTATATCTTATTATCTATCAACCCATACTGCGAGGAGTTTTTATGAGCCGTTTCAGCGACTGGTTGGAAAACCGCATCACTTTACAGAACTATGCCAATCCGAAAGAGGAGACGGCCAACGCCGCCACCCATCTGGCGGGAGCTCTTTTGTCTCTCATCGGAATGTTTCTGCTTGTCCGTGCCGGTCTGGCTTCGGGCAATAAGGGGGCAACGGCGGGATATATAATTTTTACCCTTTCCATGCTTCTGCTCTATTCCGCTTCGGGGTTTTATCATCTCGTCAAACCGTCAAATCTCAAAAGGGTTCTCCGGATTCTTGATCATTCCAATATTTACTTTCTCATAGCCGGAACCTATACGCCGATTCTCATCGCTGTCGGGACGAAGCTCAGTTACGCTTTTATCGCTGTCGTCTGGGGAATTGCCTTTCTGGGAGTTGCCTTCACTTTGATTTTCTGGAGCAGGCTCAAGCCTCTCCATGTTGTTCTCTACATTGCAATGGGCTGGCTGATCGTCTTTATCTGGGAGCCGGTGACGGCTGTCATCCCTCCGCAGCTGATGAAATGGATTATCGCCGGGGGTGTCACTTACACGGTCGGAACGGGATTTTACTCTATAAAAAAACTCCCGTTCAACCACGCTATCTGGCATCTTTTCGTACTGGGCGGAAGTATCTGTTTCTTTCTGGGAATCTACTGGTATATTCCGGGGCTTTAAGTTTAAACTTCGTGATTTCACAGTGAATTAAGGTATAATTAGCTGATATGAATATGTTGGATGCCATGGACAAAAGGACTTCGGTCCGAACTTATTTGGATGAAATGCCCGGTAGCTCTTTGATGGAGAGCGTAGAAAAAATTGTCACCAAGCAGCGAAAAGGGCCTTTCGGGAACCGCTTCAGTTTCACGCTTATCTCTGTTAATGATGAAACCCGGGAAGAGATCGGAAAGCTCTCATCCTATGGTATGATCAAAAACGCACCGCTCTATTTCGGAGGATATGCGGAGAACGAGGAACATGCTATCATCGACTACGGATACTGTTTTGAAGAGGCTGTTCTGGAGCTGGCTGCAATTGGACTGGGGACATGCTGGCTCGGAGGGACTTTCAGCAGGGGAAAAGTGGCCAGGCTGCTGACTTTGCCTGAAGGGAAAATCATTCCCGCCATATCGCCCATCGGCTTCAGCGGCGAAAAGATGTCATTGACCGAAAAGATCTCCCGGTTTGTAGCCGGTTCCAAAAACCGCAAGCCCCATAATAAAATTCTCTTTTCCTGGAACACAGACGGTCAGCTGATGCCGGAAGACCTGGAAAAATATCCTGCCCCGGTCGACGAAGTCATAGAGTCTGTTCGGTTTGCTCCTTCCGCCTCCAACAAACAACCCTGGAGAATCGTGCGGCAGGGAGACCTGCATCATCTCTACTGCGACTTGGATAAAAATTATGCAAGGCTGTTCCGCCACTTTAAAATACAACTGCTCGATATGGGGATTGCTCTCTGTCACTTTCTGAAGGCTTCGGAAGAGCTGCGCTGGAGAGGGAAGTTCTCTTATGCCGATCCTCATCTGGAGAACAGCGACTGGATCTATATTCTCAGCTGGAAAAAGGTCTGATAGGTGGATAAACATATTGACCGGAAAATCAATCAGGCCATACTCCGGTATAAAATGATTGAACCGGGAGATAAAATCGCCCTGGCTGTATCGGGGGGTAAGGATTCCCTGACCATGGCGTACTTCCTGGCTTTGAAGGCTAACTCGGACTACCATATCAATTTTGATATTCACGCCGTCCATATCCGTACCGATTTTGACAACTCTGTTGATAAAAGCGGCTTTGAGCAGTTCCTGAAAGATGAGGGGATCCCTTTGACAGTCATCGATGTTCCGGTTTTAAAACGGCTCAAACCGGGAAGGAAGATGAACTGCTACTGGTGTTCTTCCCAGCGGCGCATGGAGCTTATGAAGTTTGCGTCGCAGTCCGGCTGTAACAAGATTGCACTGGGACACCATATGGATGACATTCTGGAGACTTTCTTTATGAATATGGCCTATAAAGGGGAAATGTCCACCATGCTGCCGGTCCTGAAGTTCGATAATTACGATCAGACTTTAATCCGCCCCCTCGCTCTGGTGAAAGAGAAAGAAATTATCCGTTTTGCCGAAGAGAAAGGAATCAGCCGGATAACCTGCACCTGTAATTTCGATACCCAATCGAAAAGGAAGGAGATGCGTTCCGTCATCAATTTCATGGCGGAGAAAGACGAATCGATCAGGGACAACCTCTTCAAGGCCATGAATAATCCCGTACCTCGATATATGATCAATCAGGAATGAGAGGAAAGAACAGGGTTCTCTTGTCTGTAAATAGAAGAATTCTTTTCTCCCCTTGATGCACAGGACGGGAAAAGCCGGTAGTATTACTAAAGATGAAAAAACCTGAAGCCGCCCTAAAGAAGATCTTCGGATTTAAAAAATTCAGACCCTATCAGAAAGAAATAATCACAAATATCCTGGAGGGGAGAGATGTTTTCGCTTCACTGCCCACCGGCGGGGGAAAGTCTATCTGTTATCAGCTTCCGGCTCTCCTTTTCGAAGGGATCACCATAGTCATGAGCCCTCTTGTCGCTTTGATGAAAGATCAGGTGGACGGTGCCAGAGCTTACGGTATTGAGGCATACTGTCTGAACAGCTCTCTTTCTCCGATGGAAACGGCGGATGTCTATCAGGCTCTGGAAGCGGGAAAAGCCAAACTCCTATATATCTCACCCGAACGTTTTGCCATAGACGGTTTTTCCGAGAATCTTAAGAAATTCAATGTCTCTTTTGTCGCCGTAGACGAGGCTCACTGCGTTTCCGAATGGGGGCATGACTTCAGGCCTGACTATCTGTCCCTATCGCGAATCCGGGAGTTTTTCCCCGGTTCCGTAATCGCCGCTTTTACAGCGACAGCGACCCTGAAGGTCCAGGAAGATATTATCGGACTTCTGAAAATGCGCGATCCTTTTTTGGTCCGGGCTTCTTTCGACCGGAAAGAGCTCTATTACCGGATCGTTCCGAAGAACGGGGCCAACAGGCAGATATATGAGTTTATTCGTAAAAGGAAAAAGCAATCGGGAATTGTATACAGGCTGTCCCGCGCCGATGTGGAGAAAACAGCCGCCTACCTGTCTGAAAAGGGAATCAAGGCTCTGCCTTATCATGCCGGGCTCGCATCAAAAACGAGAGAGAAAAACCAGGACCTTTTCAACCGGGATGAGGTCGATGTCGTGATTGCGACAATTGCCTTTGGCATGGGTATTGATAAAAGCAATATCCGCTTTGTTGTACACGGCGATCTTCCGAAGAGTGTCGAAGGGTATTACCAGGAAACAGGCCGGGCCGGACGGGATGGACTTCCTTCGGAGTGTCTTCTTCTTTACAGCGCCGGAGACATAGCGAAAATCCACTACTTTATCGATAAAATCAGTGATGAAAATGAAAAGGTCCGAGCCAACAGAAACCTGAATAACATCTCCAATCTGGCATCGATCAATGTCTGTCGCCGCAAGCAGATTCTCGAGTACTTCAACGAATCCTACGAGGGCAACTGCGGAGCCTGCGATATCTGCAACGGCGAGGCGGAGCAGGTCGATGGAACGGTAGATGCTCAGAAAGTCCTTTCCGCCATAGTGCGTTCGGGACAGCGCTTCGGTATCGGACAGATTATTGATATCGTCAGGGGTGCCGATACGGAAAAGATCCGCAAGTTCGGGCACAACGAGTTGAAGACCTGGGGCGTCGGAAAAGACAAAAGTAAAGTCTGGTGGAGCAGTATCGTCAATGAGTTGCTGGGGCAGAAGCATATCTACCGCGATCCGGACAGTTTTAATGCCCTCAAGCTCAATGAGTCCGGAGGGGACATTCTCTATGGGCGTGCCGGTTTCTCCGTACTTATGAAAAAGGAAAAAGAACCGGAGAAAAAACTCAATTTCCGCGAAGTGGATTTTGACGAGGAGCTCTTTTCAAGACTCCGGGATGTGAGGGCGCTTATAGCTAAAGAGAATAAAATACCGCCTTATATTGTTTTCAGCGATAAAACCCTCAAGGAAATGAGCCATTTGAAACCGGATGACCGTTCCGCCATGCTCAGGGTTTCAGGAGTGGGAGAGCGGAAGATGGATCAGTACGGGCATAAGTTTCTTGCCGAGATTCGGTCTTATCTGGGGTATTAGAATTGACTTATAAAATCGCATAATCGGGAATTAATTACTATAATTTAAAAAGCAATGATAGAGTCACATCAATTCAGATTTTTTTCCCGGATCTTTTTTGTTCTTCTTGTTTTTGCCCTTCTCCTTCTGAGTCTGGGAGCCTTTCTCATTTATAATAAAACCGGAGGGAATTCGGTTTTAACTCTTATTGATAGGGATTCGATAATATCGGATCAAACTCCGCAGGAGCTCGGCTGGTTTGTCTATTATGATGACCTTTCCTCTATTGTATTCGAATCAGACGAAGAAGGCGGTGGTTTTCTCCGTTATTCCAGCCATGATGGTGCGGACCTCTATAAGGGAGTCGGTATCTCCGGAAAATTAAATCCGCCTCTTGATGCGGAAATCAATATGGAATGGAGGGTCTCCGGTGAGGCTCAAGGTTTTGAGCTGCAGATTGAGGAATCTCCCGGTGGTGAAATTTTCACCTATGAAGTGCCCACTCCCGAAGCGGGATGGCATACATTTTCCGTGCCTCTGGATCGATTCGGGGTAAATTCCTGGCAGGAGGAGAACGCTGATCTGAACGGGGCACTCGACGACGTACCTCTTGCCTCTATTGTCATTGTGACTCATCCCGGGTTTTCCGGTTATATCGATATTGGCTATCTCGGTTTTTCCTGGCAACAGTCACCGCTGATTTTTTATATGGTAATAGTGGTTGCTATGCTGGAAGTTCTGATTCTTCTGCTCCAGACCGGCAGCGGGATGCTGAAACAGGATCAGTCAGGCAATTTGCTGCCCGCTCCTTATCTGACAAGGCTTCTCGCTGTTTTAAGCTCATTGGGATATCTGGTTTATGCCCTTTCCATATCCTACAGGATGGAAGATTCTTTCTTTCATCTGGGCTTTCTCGCTTTAATGACCCTTATCATACTTGAAGACCTCCTTCCATCGGGGCTGTTCAGGAATAAATTTCTGGAATACCGGTTAGCAGTTGTGTTTCTTCCATTCTGGTTTTTCTCTTCACTGCTTGCACCACAGGTGTTCAGTATCTTTTTTCTTATCGTGCTGATTCCTTTAATTGTTTCGGAAAACAGAGCGGGGATTATTATCTCGGTGATGCTGGCTTTTCTTTTGAGCTTTTTTCATCCCCATATAATATCCCGTAATGATATTCTCTTGCAGATTCTTGCGCTTACCGCATCGGGCATCGCCGGATTCATCGCTTACGAATTAATTCGGCAAAGGAGCCGTAAGGCTGATTTGGACCGGGCTCTTCAGCTGTATAACGGGTTGTTGTCTGTCAGTTCCGACGGGATATTTCTGACTGATGAGAAGGGTATAGTCTTATCGATTAACAGAGGCTTCGAGAAGATGACCGGTCTGTCCCGCGATCAGATCGTCGGAAAGAAGTTGTCCGGTTTTTTTGAAGAAATCAGCTCCAGTGATTCAAATGACAATTTTGACGCCCTTATCAGGGGAAGCGAAGGCAAATCGCTTGATGTTCATGTGGCGCAGAATCCCGTTGTCATAGATGGAGAATTTAAAGGCCATCAGGGAATAGCCCGCGATGTAACTGAAAGAAAAGCTCTTGAAAGAGAATTGAAAGAAGTGAATGCCCATCTGGAGGCGCTTGTCCATTTGGATGGGCTGACCGGAGTCAATAACAGGCGGTATTTTGATTCAGCCTTTCAGACAGAAATGAAAAGGGCTGCCAGGGCCGGTGAACCGCTCTCTTTACTGCTGATCGATATTGACTTTTTCAAGCTCTATAATGATGGTTACGGCCACCAGGCGGGGGATGACTGTTTAAGGAAAGTCGCTCAGTTGCTGAAAGACAGTTTGAAAAGGGCTGGAGATGTTGTCGCCCGTTACGGGGGAGAGGAGTTCGTTGTCATACTTCCCTCTACCAATCGGGAGAACAGCGAAAAGGTGGCCGGATTTCTCATAAATGCGGTGAGAGCCGCCGCCATTCCTCACGAATATTCCAAAGTTGAAAAAATCGTAACCATCAGTATGGGCGTAGCCAGCTGCCCGATTCTCGAAAACCCCCGAAAAGATAATTTCCGGAGCGATGCCATGTGCAAAAACCTAATAGTCCGGGCAGATGAAGCTCTGTATGAAGCGAAGAAGAACGGAAGGAATCAGTACCGGATATCCAATCTGAATGAGAATTTATAGCATTAAAAGGTTAATAAACAGGATTGTAAATAGGATTAGGACCTGTTTATTTACCTATATTTCAACCTGTATTTGTTGTGAAGATAGATGGAGAGCTCCTTTTTCCGTAAGATAGCAACCGCTTCTCCCTTTTTTTATGATAATAAAATCCAGGCTTTGAAGCTGTGCCAGAATTCTCCGGAGCAGACTTTCTCCAATACTGTAATCCTCTTGTTTCATCAATTGAATGATATGGTTTCTTCCCGCTGTTTTTCCGATGGAATTGAGCAAATCAATAGCTTTCAAAACGGCAAATGACAACTCGGGATCAGTCATCTCCCCGAGAACCAGAAGTTCATTGGATCTTGAGAACTTGTCCCGGCTTTTTTTTGAGATCTGGAACTGATTTTTCATATACCGGGGAAGGGAATCGATATCCACAATATCTCTTTCTTCGAAGGTGGAAATGTACTGGGCGATATTGTAGAGCTCCCGGATATTCCCCGGCCAGTTGTGGTTTTTTAATAGATCGATGCACTCGGGGCTGAAGAGGAATCTGTTTCCCGTGAACCGCTTGAGTAAAGGAGGTATGTCCTGAACCCTCTCACTCAGAGAAGGGAGCTCAAGAGGAAATACGTTGAGGCGGTAGAAGAGATCTTTTCTGAAACTTCCGCTTTCTATCATCTCCGTGGGACTTTTATGAGTGGCGGCTATAACCCGTATATCGATATCGATGACTCTGTCCGAACCGACGGGAACGATCTGCCGTTCCTGTAGAACTCTGAGGAGCTTTGACTGGAGATGGTTGGGCATATCCCCTATTTCATCGAGAAAAATCGTTCCGTTATGGGCTTTTTCGAAAAGGCCCGGCTTTCCCTCTTTCAGGGCTCCGGTGAATGAGCCGCTTTCGTAACCGAAGAGCTCACTTTCGATCAGGCTTTCCGGAATAGCGGCGCTGTTAACAGCGATGAAGGGTTGATTTTTCCGGGGGGAGGCATTGTGGATGGCCTGGGCCAGAATCTCCTTTCCTGTCCCGCTTTCGCCGGTAATCAATACAGTCAGATCGGTCTGGGCAATTTTTTTAGCCTTCTGAACGATGTTTTTCATTTCTGAAGAAGTCGTAACAATATCATTCAAGCTGTAACGCGCCACATGCCCTTTCTGCCGGAGCTTCCGGCTGAGGTTCTGCTCCAGCTTTTTTATATGGGTCACTTCCTGAAAACTGAAATACATCCTCTCCTCTTTATTGAAATGGATGACGTTTCTTTTTTCCAGGTTGATAATTTTCTTTTTAAAGTGAATCAGGTCGTCGTGAAAATCATTTTCCGAGTATATTGCCGGGTCGATTTCTTTGAGAATCTCTCCGATATTCTGGTCTCTCAGCTTGCCTTTGAGGTCGAAAATCTCCTTGAATTTCTTGTTGTATATCAGGATTTTTCCCTCTTTGTCTGTAAGCAGAATGCCGTCGTGGGATAGGTCCAGGAGCTGATCCAGCTCTTCTGTTCTGGCCAGCAGGCTGTTGTAATTCTGGACGATTCCTTCATTGGAACTGAAAATTTCCTGATAGTAGTTGTAGAGATTCTGCTGAGTCTTTTTGTCATCAATTTTCAGGGTGTTGATGATGAGGAGCATGGTCGAAATATCAAGCACGCGGTGTCCCACATCGAATACGTTCTCAATATTTTCGGGGATCAGCTCCGGTTCTGAAGGGGAGACGGCATATTTTATGTGATTGTAATCTTTACCGGAAATAAAGGGTATGAGATTAACGTTTTTTATTCCGATGTGATAGAGAGAGGAAATCGATTCCAGAACCGTTTCAATATCATCATTGACGATAAGAACATCAGAGCCTTCGGGAATGTCATACAGAGGGGCGATGCTCTTTTTGGAAAAGGTTCTTTTCGCTACGATAATATTTTCCGGATGACTGGTGTAACGGCGCACTTTGCTGGCTCGGCTGCTGGCCATGATAACGATGATATCTTCCTTAATCATGCTCTCGGGAGTCAGGGTGTCAATGAAGTAATTTTTTACCAGAACGTTCGATCCGAAAACATCGAGAATGTTCGCCTTTACTATCTCTCCCAGGTTACTCAGGCGTTTCCCTTTGATGATTGAGTCTGTAACAATGGCAATGGACTTCATAGACTCATCATACTCCTGAAAACCGGAAAAGTATGCCCCTCTCGGCACTTCCTGTAAAAAAAGATGGCATATAAGTTGCATGTATGCTTTTCGGAGTTGTCATGATCGGAAAGCTTAAACAGGAAGATTTTCTACAGAACCGGGTGCTGACCAACCTCAAAACTGATGAGAACGGAAAGATCGCTTTATTCTCGGAAATCGTGCCGGACTTGAAGGATAACAGATACCGCAAAGTTGTCAAATTCGTGGACCTGGAAAGCATGGATATGAATAATCTGGAAATTCCCTTCGAGCCCGATGATTATCTTCCGGAGAATGGAGAAATCATTTTCAAGGTGATAAATGACGGGGATACGGATTTTCACTCCTTCAATCCCGAAAAAAGAACTCTCAGGCTTCTTTTCACTATCCCATTTCCCGTAAAGAAGTTCGCTTTTGACAGGTCCTGTTTTTATTTTACCGCTGAAGTTCCCCGTTCCCAGGTAAACGACAGGGTTTTTTCCGGTGAGAGAAGTCCCTTTTTCATTGAAGGGCGGGGGCCTGTAAACAACAGCACTGTCTGTCTCTTTCGCTCTGAAGCGGATGGTAATGATATCAATATGATCAGTACTCTCGATAATTGTGTCGATCTTGTTGATTTTGCTTTTGAAGAAAAGCGGATTCTTTATACGGTTTATACGACCGGGAGGGTAAAGCCTCCAGGCTCCGATCTATATCTCTATGACATGGAAACAGGGACTAGCCGCAATCTTCTCCATGATTCCTATCGGATTTTTCATATAGAAATGATGGCAACTGATCTTATCCTCATGGCCGGCGTTGATCTGGCCCGTTGCAGCAGGAACGATAATCCCCGATTTTACCGGGTGGATGAGAAAAGCGGCAGGGTTGATCTTTTTTGTAAGACACCCGACTTAAGTCTGGAACATCCTTCAGTTGTTACTGATTCCTTTTACTCCGATTCAGAGCCCTTTCTGAAATACGGAAACCACCTCTACTTCAAAATGGTAGGCCGAAAGGGCGATAAACTATACAGAATCGATTCTCAGGGAACCTGGCAGGAGATTGTCTCCGATATGCAGGTAATCGGAAGTTTTCAGATTGTGGAAAAAGGGATACTGTTGCTCGGGCTAAAAGATCTGAATCTGACGGAACTCTTTTTTACCGGCCCGGAGGGGACAAAGCCTCTTTCCGGGATCAATAACTGGATTTCCCGACGATCACTTTCTCAGCCGGTATCTCTGACTTGCGAAGCCGATGGCGTCGAGCTGGACGGGTTTGTCTATCCTCCTGTCAACTATGAAGAAAACAGAAAATATCCTGCCGTACTGATGATTCACGGCGGTCCGAAAATGCTTTATGCGCCGGTTTATTCTCACGATATCCAGTTGCTCTGTGCCGAGGGATATTTTGTTTTCTGCGGTAATCCAATGGGCAGTGATGGAAGAGGTGATGATTTTGCCCGTATCAGCGGTTCCTTTGCGGAACAGCCTTATCGACAGCTAATGGCATTTACCGATGAGGTCCTTTCCCTGTACCCGGCTATTGATAAGAATCGTCTCGGCGTTACCGGCGGATCCTATGGCGGATATTTAGCCAATTATATTATCACTCATACGGATAGATTTAAAGCCGCGGTTACAGAGCGGGGTATCAGCGATTTGCAGACGGCATTTACTTCATCGGATATCGGGCCTCAATACGTCGGAGAATATCTCGGAAGCGGCTCTGATCCGTGGCGGAACCGGGAAAAAGCCATTGAGGATTCCCCGATATACAGGGCGGACAGAGTAAAAACCCCTACGTTATTTGTTCACGGCAAAGAGGATTTCCGCTGTATGTATACTGAATCCCTCAATATGTTTAACGCTTTGAATTATCACGGCGTGGAAACCAGTCTCTCTCTTTTTTCCGGAGAAAATCACAGTCTCGTTGTCCGGGGGAAGCCACAGAGCAAGATGGAGCGGTACAGGTTGATACTCCAATGGTTCGGCCGATTCCTATCTGGAGATAACCGGGAGAGTGCGAAATGAATATTCTTCACGAACTGATCAGAATCAAAAGCATCGATCCCGCCCGTACCGGAAAAGCCATCGAACTGGCCGCGGCTTATCTGAAAGAAAATGGTATTTCAGGCGAAATTATCGAAAATGAGGGATACAAGAGCTATGTGGCTGTTGTGGGAAAAGACGGAAAAACTCTGATCCTCAACGGGCATCTCGATGTTGTTTCCGGGAAAGATCCACAGTTCGAACCGGTTGAAGAGGCGGGAAAGCTTATCGCCCGGGGCTCTGCCGATATGAAAGGCGGCTGTGTCGCCATGATGGAAGCTTTAATAAAACTCAGCAAAATGGATCTTCCCTGCCGCCTTATGCTTCAGTTGGTTCCCGACGAGGAGACCGGTGGGAAATACGGAACAGCCCATCTTATCAAAAAAGGCTATGTCGGCGATTTCGTTATCTGTACCGAACCGACAAACCTCAACCCCTCCATACAGGCCAAGGGCATTGTCCGGATCGATGTGGAAACCCTCGGCGTTTCAGCTCATGGTTCCCGCCCCTGGGAAGGGGTGAACGCCATTGAAAAGGCTATGGAGAATTACGCCCGCATCGAAGCTCTGCCTATACTGAATGAAGGGTCGGACTTTTATGAGAGATCCTCGGTGAACCTGGCTCTGATCCGCGGCGGCGATATCTATAACCGGGTTCCCGACAGCTGCACCATGGGCATCGATATCCGCTTCGTTCCCCATCTCGATCATGAGGAAATTCTGAAGGAAATCCGCCGTGTTGTCGACGGAGAGGTGTCGGTCGTTGCCATTGAGCCCGGTGTCAATGTTCAGCCGGACAATCCCTATGTGCAGCGTCTGAAGCAATCGGTCAGCCGGATCCTTCCGGGAAAAGATGTGCTACTGGCAGCCCAGCACGGCGGCTCCGATGCCCGGTTTTTCACCGGATTGGGAATCCCGGCCGTTGAGTTCGGACCGGTGGGAGATTTCTGGCACGGCGACGGGGAATATGTGGAGATCGACTCTGTAAAACAGCTCGAGGATATTCTGATCGATTTCGCCCTGAATTTTAAATAGAGAAATATGAGCTTGATATTTGAGCTTGTTAAATAAATTGGAGGAATGAAGAATGGATTACAAAAAGAAGATGACCATGTTATTCGCATTGGTTCTCATGAGTCTGACTCTCCCGGTCTATGCCGGCGGAGCTCAAGAGGAAACGGAAATGGTTAAAGATGAGGTCGTCGTAGCGCTGTCTGCCGATATTACCTCTCTGGATCCCCAGGGGCACAACGACACGAAATCTGAAATGGTTTCCTTCCTGCTTTTTAACAGGCTTTTCCGGTTGAACACCGACTTTGAAGTCGTTCCCGATCTGGCCGAGTCCTGGGAACAGCCTTCCGATACGGAATGGGTCATCAAGATCAAAGAAGGCGTTAAATTCCACGACGGAAGCGAAATGACCGCTGAAGATGTCAAATTCAGCATGGACCGCTCAAAAGAGGCCCCTAAAGTTCAACAGGTTCTCAGTGAAGTGGCATCGATCGAAGTGGTGGATAAATACACTGTCAAATTCACGACCAATTCGGCATTCGCCCCCTTCCTGTACACATTGGTTCATGCCGGAACATCTGTCGTTCCCAAAGCCTATGTTGAATCAGGAGATGAGTTCGCCAAACCGATCGGTTCCGGTCCCTACACTTTTGTTGAGTGGATTTCCGGTGATCAGGTTGTCCTTAAGAAAAATGAAGCTTATTTTGATAAAAACAATATGGGCCAGTCCTCTACTATTACTTTCAAAGTGATTCCCGAGGGAACTTCCAGAACCATCGCCCTTGAAACAGGAGAAGTCGATGTCGTTCCCGAACTGCCCACCATCGATATGAATGTCGTAAAAGACAATTCCGATCTGGCTCTCTACGAAAAGCCCTCCACAAGAGTTGATTTCTTCGCTATGAATACGGAAAAAGCGCCTTTTGACAATGTTAAAGTCAGACAGGCACTCAACTATGCTATCGACAAGGATGCCATTATCACGGTTGCCATAGACGGCGCCGGTGTTAAGGCTGAGTCTGTTCTCGCTCCCTCATTCCTGGGATACAAAGCCGGTCCTTATTCCTATAATCCTGCAAAAGCGAAAGAACTTCTCGCCGCTGCAGGCTATCCCGATGGATTTGAAATGGAAATCATGACTTCCGGTGATGACAGAAAGAAAATCGCTGAAGTTATTCAGGCCAGTCTTATGGAAGTGGGAATCAAAGCCTCCATCAAAATGCTCGAGTGGGGGACATTTATCGATTCGGTTCTCCGCGGTGACGAAGAGACTCTCATCCTCGGATGGACTTCCAACCCCGACCCCGACGCGACTCTGACTCCCCACTGGTTTTCCGGCAACATCGGCGGTATGAACTTTGCCCGGGTCAACGATCCGGAAATGGACAGAATGCTCAAAGAAGGACGGGAAGAGCTGGATCTCGGCAAGCGTGAGGTAATTTACAATAAACTTCATACTTATATCATGGATAAGGCTCCCTGGGTTCCTCTCTTTGTTAAAAACAATATCGTAGGGGCCAATGCCGCACTTAAGGGTGTGGAGCTGAGTCCACAGGGATTATGGAATCTGGAAAAACTGCACTACTAGTTTTTCATCATTAAATACTTTTTCCCGGGGCGCCTGTCTGTAGAGAGAGGCGGCTCCGGGTTTCAATCAATATCGGAGGAAATGTGATTAAATATGTCATAAGAAGGCTGATGATGCTCTTCCCGGTTATGATCGGGGTTATCTTTCTGGTCTTCTTCATAATCAGTTTAACTCCCGGTGATGTGGCGACCATTATTCTCGGAGATGGGGCTACCGAGGAGAGGATTAAGGATCTGCGTGAGGAACTGGGGCTCGATGATCCCCTGATCGTGCAATACGGCAATTACATGATCGACCTTGTTCAGGGTGATATGGGGAAATCCTACTCGACAGGGCTTTCCGTTGCGGGAGAAATCAAACAGCGCTTTCCCAACACATTCAAGCTCACGATAACGGCCATTTTTCTGTCGGTTCTTATCTCCATCCCCATCGGCGTCATATCGGCGACCAGGCAGTATTCCATATTCGACAATATAGGGATGATCGTCGCCCTGATCGGGATATCCATGCCGTCGTTCTGGACGGGACTGATTCTGATAATCCTTTTCTCCCTGAAGCTGGGCTGGTTCCCTTCCGGCGGTATGAAAGGGATCATGAGTCTGATTCTGCCGGCTTTTACGCTGGCCATCGCCTCGACCGCCAGCATCACCAGGACGACCCGTTCCTCCATGCTGGAAGTGATCCGTCAGGACTATATAACCACGGCTAAAGCCAAAGGGGTCAGCCGGAGAAGCGTTATCAATAAACATGCGCTCAAAAACGCCCTGATTCCTGCTGTCACGGTTATCGGACTGGAGTTCGGTGTTCTACTCGGCGGCGCCGTGCTGACCGAAACAGTTTTTTCCTGGCCCGGTATCGGCCGTCTCATGGTCGAATCCATCCAGAGAAAAGATACTCCCATGGTACTGGGCTGCGTTATCGTATTCGCCCTGTCTTTCAGCATCGTTAATCTCATAATCGATATTCTCTATGCCTTTATCGATCCGAGAATCAAATCCAATTACAGTTAGGAGTCGGGAATGAGCGACAGGACATTGAGCCGGAAAATGATACCGGCCACAAAAAAAAGAAGCCAGGCTCTCGATGTATGGAAAAGACTGAGAAAAAGCAACTCCGCCATTGCCGGGCTTATTCTCATCTTCATTTTTCTCTGCCTCGCCGTTTTCGCGCCGCTGATAGCCGATTACGAGAACGATGCCCTGAAGATGAATATCATTGAACGACTCCAGTCTCCCGGTGCGGACCACTGGTTTGGAACCGATGAAATGGGGCGGGATATCTTCGCCAGAATCGTCTACGGAACGAGGATCTCTCTTTTCGTCGGTGTCATTTCCGTCAGCATCGCTTTAACTCTCGGCGGGACACTGGGGGCAATAGCCGGGTATTACGGGGGAAAGATAGATAATATTATCATGAGAACCCTGGATATTCTGCTGGCCATCCCGACGATTCTTCTGGCCATAACGATTGTGGCGGCCCTGGGGGCGAGCATTCTCAATCTGATGATAGCCGTGGGGATTTCCAATATTCCGGGATTTGCAAGAGTCGTCCGCGCCGCGGTTCTCAGCGTTAAGGATCAGGAATTCATCGAGGCGGCCAGAGCGATCGGGAGCCGGGACCATACGATTATTCTTAAGCACGTCCTCCCGAACTCCATGGCGCCGATTATCGTTTTTGCCACTTTAAAAGTTGCTTCGGCCATTATGGCCACGGCTTCTCTCAGTTTTATCGGACTGGGGATTCAGCCTCCCACTCCCGAGTGGGGAAGCATGCTGGCAGGCGGACGGGCTTACATCCGCGACAATATGTACATTGTCCTTTATCCCGGTCTGGCCATTGTTCTCACGGTTCTGTCGTTGAACCTTATCGGTGACGGCTTGAGAGACGCTCTCGACCCCAAATTAAAATAGAAGGTGCGGCAAAGATGAAAGAAACGGTACTGAAAGTAGAAAATCTGGAAGTGCGATATGTGACGGAGGACGGTATCGTTCAGGCCGTGAACGGAATCGATATTTCCGTGGAGAAGGGCAGTACCCTCGGACTGGTGGGCGAAACCGGAGCGGGAAAAACGACGACGGCTCTGTCAGTCCTCAGGCTGATTCCCGATCCCCCGGGAGAAGTTGTTTCCGGAAAGATCGAGCTGGACGGCAAAGCTCTGATGGAATTGCCCGAATCGAAGATGGAGAAAATCCGCGGCGGTCTGGTCTCCATGATTTTTCAGGATCCCATGACGGCTCTCAATCCCGTGCTCAAGGTTGGTGATCAGATCGCTGAAGCGATAAAAATTCATCAGCAGCTCTCTCAGGACAAAGCCCTGCAGAAAGCCCGGGAAATGCTGGAGATGGTGGGTATACCCGGCGGCAGGATGAATGAATATCCCCATCAGTTTTCCGGAGGGATGAAACAGCGCGTTGTTATCGCCATCGCTTTGTCCTGCAGCCCCAAGCTTCTTATCGCCGATGAACCCACGACGGCTCTGGACGTCACGATCCAGGCTCAGGTGCTCGAGCTGATGAAAGAGCTGAAAGAGAAAATGGATATGGCCATGATCATGATCACTCATGACCTGGGCGTTGTGGCGGAAGTCTGCGACAATGTCGCTATCATGTATGCCGGCCGGATCGTCGAGCAGGGGACGCTCGAGGAGATTTTCAACAACACGAAACACCCCTATACGGAAGGGCTTTTTCTCTCCATCCCTAATATCGATGACCGGAAAGCGGAACTCAAACCGATACGGGGACTCATGTCCGATCCCTTCAATCTTCCCCCGGGGTGTTCCTTCTGCGACAGATGCGATTACGCCATGGACAAGTGCGCCTCTGAAAAACCGGAGAAAGTCCGCTTCTCCCCGGATCATTTCGTGGAATGCCATCTCTACCCGGACAATAAAGAATTTCAGCTCAAAGGCGGGAAAGGATGAAAGATAAGGAAGTACTGCTCCAGGTCAGAAACCTGAAAAAATATTTCGATACCCCCAAAGGGAAGCTCCACGCCGTGGATGATATCACCTTCGATCTTCAGAAAGGGAAAACGCTGGGGCTTGTGGGAGAGTCGGGCTGCGGAAAATCGACGACCGGCCGGGTCATTCTCCGCCTTCTCGAAGCGACTGAAGGGGATATCATTTATAACGGGAAAAATATCCATGAGCTCTCACCGAAAGATATGCGGGAACTGAGAAAGGAGATCCAGATCATCTTTCAGGATCCCTTTTCCTCTCTTGACCCCAGAATGACAGTCAGCGAAATCATTGAAGAGCCTATCAAGTTGAATAAACTGATTAGAGACAGGAAGAAGCGTTTTGAGCGCGTTCTCGAATTAATGGATCTGGTCGGACTGTCTCGTCGTTTGATGAACACCTATCCCCATGAGCTGGACGGGGGACGGCGGCAGCGAATCGGAATCGCCCGGGCTCTGGCTCTCGACACGAAATTTATTGTATGCGACGAGCCGGTTTCCGCACTGGACGTATCCATTCAGGCTCAGATTCTCAATCTGCTGAAGGAGCTGCAGAAAAAACTCGATCTCACTTATATTTTTATCACTCACGATTTGTCTGTTGTTAACCACTTCTCAGATGATATTGCTGTTATGTATCTGGGGAAACTGATTGAAAAAGCCAGGGCTGAGGAATTGTTCAGCAATCCTGTCCATCCCTATACGAAAGCTCTGCTGTCAGCGATTCCCAGACCGACTCTGGAAAAGAAAGGGGAGAAAATTATTCTCAAGGGCGAAATTTCATCTCCCATCAACCCGGAGGATAACTGTCGTTTCGCAAACCGTTGTCCTTTTGCTGAAGATGTGTGCCGGAAAAGCGAACCTCCCTTAAGGGAATCGGGAGAGAATCACTTCGTCGCCTGCCATCTTTTCTGATTTTCCATCCGGCTGAGAGCTATGACCAGAGCTCCGGCCAGAAGAAACAGACCCGTCAGTCCGGCGAACCAGAAGGAGAAAGAGGCCCATCCGTTCCGGCGGATATCGAGAAAGAAGTAGCGGATAGGCCTTGTCCTGTAGAAAGCTTCAAATACGCCGAAAAGACAGTATCCCGCAGGGTAGGGAATGACTTTCCAGATTTCTTTCCACGAGATACGGGTCCTGTAGGAGTCTGTGCAGAGCCACAAGAGATACAGCACTGTTGTCGAACCGTGATTGATATTGCTGACAAGAGCCGAAACGCCTTGGGGACTCCATGTCTGCCTGAGCAATAGCTGGTAGATGAGACCCGTAATGATGATGGCGGCGCCGACTGGCAGTTTTGCTGTTGTTATCTTGCGGCCTCCTGCTTGAAGAGCCACTAGGAGAATCACAAGGATATTGGACTGGATGGTAAAGTAACCGAGGAGGTCCAGGCGGTCTGCCCATGACGCGGCTTCGATAAACCGGTAGGAAATAGCGGGAATCGCTGTCGCGAGCAGCAGAATTGTTATAGCTTTGTTCAATCTGTTCATATCGTTTTAACTATAATACGACCCTGTCTTGAATATTAACAAAAATTTACATGATTTGTCTGGTGCTTTTGTTATAATGAGATTATCCCGGAGTTAAGCGGGAGAAGGAGTCATATGTTTCGACTTTCCTATAAACTCATGCTTCTCTTCACCATACTGGCCACTCTGGGAGGAATCATAACCCTCATTCCCGGAGCCGGAGCATCCTATCCCAATCTTATCGGATACCATTCCGTCTGCACCTTTGCTCCGGCGGCTACCTTTTTCTGCTTTTTCCTGGCTGGTACCAGCTGTTTTATCCGCTCTACATTTATTAAAGATCAGAGCGGCAATCCCGGAGAACGTTTCAAAAGACATAGTCCCCGCCTGATTGCCCTGATCATTGTTCTGGCCGCCGGACTGTTTTATACAAACCGGTACATTGAGATTAAAGAGTTTTATTCCGATACAACAACCTCAGCAACTATCGAAGAAAATTAAAGGAGACCCAATGAAAAAAAACAAGAGACCTGCCATCGACAAATTCTTTGCATCAAAAAAATATGCCATAGCCGGCGTGTCCAGAAATCCTCACAAATTCGGTACGGCTATCGTCAGGGAACTGGCGGGTAAGAACATCGATGTCGTAGGTGTTAATCCTCATATGACAGAAGTGGAAGGGAAACCCTGTTTTGCTGCTGTCTCCGATCTCCCCGGTGATGTCGATGCTCTTATCACAACGGTTAAACCGGAGGTCACCTTATCTGTTGTTCAGGCCGCCTACGAGAAGGGCATTGCCAATTTATGGATGCAGCAGGGCTCCCAGTCCGATGAAGCCATAGCATTCGCCGAATCAAAGGGAATGAATGTCATCTATAAAGAATGTGTCATGATGTACTGCGAACCGGTAGAGTCGATTCACAAATTCCACAGAGGGATGAAAAAGCTATTCGGTGGATATCACAAGTGATTTTTGAAGAACCCGAACTGTTTGCATTTACACCTGAAGGTGTTGAGGCAAGGCTGAAATATAAGAAGACCTGCTTTGAATTACTGTTAATTTAAGCGGGCTTCCGTTATATTGGAATTATGAAGTGTTCATTGATTAAAGTTGCAACCCTGCTGTTTGTTCTGTTTTTTATCCTGAATATAAGTTCCTGTGTTTCAACACCACCCGCAGTTTCTCCCGGAGAGGAAATTGCTGAAACTCCGGCTGATTCGAAACCCGATTATGAAGCTGACGAATCTGTCGGGGCGGATAGTAATCAGATTATCAACTCGGGAATCATATATTCTTCTCTGGATCTTTCCGAAGGACCGCTTCTTCTCGGTTCCACAGAGTATATGAACGGACCTGTTGTCGAATTTTCGATTCTTTATACTGTTTATTTTGCATTAAGCGGAATAGATCCTCCTCTGAGCGGTTACAATCCGGGAAAAGGAACCAGATGGCAGGTTGATTCAAATAAACTGAATGAAACAGTTTATTTTGAAAGAGCTCTGCTCAGCAGGGATGATGAAGAAAAGAGCTGGTGGTTTTTTCAGGTTGAGGGAAACGGTTTTGAACGCACTTATGAATTCCTTGTCAATAAGGAATGGAAATTATTGGAGATGCGTTACTCTACAGATAGCTCCGTGGAATCATATAAGCCTACAGTAGATGAAAACAGCAATCTCTACATCATACTTTCCAAATACGAACTCTCCGGTCCTGAAAAGGTTAAGGTCGAAACCCCACTGGGGGATTTCCAGGCCGATTATTATTCAGCTGAGGGAGTGGAGGTCTGGAAAGTCCGGAGAGTCACAGGCTCATATATCAAAACTCATTTTGGCGATGATAGTGAAACGAATATGACAGCGACTCTTCTGGAAGAAAAAAACGGGTACGAAACTCAATTCAATTCTTATTGACGACTGATTCTGAATTCGTCCAGTTTTTCAAAAATAAAACTTCGGGTCTCCTCATCAATATCCGATGACGGACAGATGATGTATTTGTCTTTAGTTACAAAAAAAAGAAAAGCCTCATCAGTGTTACTGAATTTTGAGAGATCCTTCCAGCGGAGAGTTTCGCCTCCGGTTCCGAAAGTAATTCCGTTCTCCCTTATGGTCGCGCTGATTCGGGAACCTCGTAACTTTTTATATTCTCCATTTGCTCCGCTGAAATAAAAAGCAAACATTCTCAGATAAATGAGAACTCCGAGTATGAGAACTCCAAGAAAAACCGGCAATAATACAGTGCGGTTTCCGGAAAAATACAAAAAAAGGGTAATTAACAGTGATATGCCCATGGCCGTATAGAATGACCATCCCATCGACTTGTTAAGGTATGATAATGTCGTCCTGGCAATTAAGCCTGTAGAGTAATTCAAATCCACTTTATACTTCATGGTAATTCAAATTATCAGCTCATAAGAGAGAAGTAAACAAAAATAATTGAATTTCCTGAGAGCTCTTCTATAATGACCTCTATAGAGGGGAATCCCCTTTTATAAATGGCTCTCCGAGCCGCCGAAGGAGTTTGTAATGGCAATTAAGGTTTTAGCGTTCGGTGAAGTGTTATGGGATATCATCGAAGGCAGCTATCATATCGGTGGAGCTCCTTTCAATTTTGCCGGACATATGGCGAAACTCGGAGCCGAATCTTATATTGTCAGTTCTCTTGGGCACGATGATCTGGGAGACAGAGCTTCTGCACTGCTTGAAAATCAGAATATCAATACATCTCTGGTTGATAGGAACAGTTCTCCAACAGGTACTGTGCAGGTGCGTCTGGATAATGGAATCCCTTCATATGAAATCGTACAGGGATCGGCCTGGGACTCAATAGAAATAAATGAAGAAACCAAAAAGAAAATGACGGAACTCAAATGGGATGTGCTGTATATTGGTTCTCTTGCGCAGAGGAGTCAAAAGAGCAGAATGTCCGCCCGGTGGATTCTGGAAAACGTGGAAAGATCGCATGTTTTTTTTGATGTAAATCTTCGGCAGGAATGGTTCAGTCGGGAAATTATTGAGGAAACCTTAAAACACACAACCATTCTTAAAGTTAATGATGAAGAGGTTCCGGTTATAGCCCGGCTTCTTTTCGGACAGGACATGACTGAAGAATATCTCGCCAGAAAAATTATGGAAACATACAGAACAGTTTCCATAATCATCGTTACAATGGGGGGAGAAGGCGCCTTGTTCTTTGATGAGCGCCGTGAATATAAGCTTAAGCCGGAACCGGCTGATGTCGTAGACACGGTGGGTGCCGGCGATAGTTTTTCCGGAGCTTTTGTTTACTCCTATCTCAATACCGGCGATATTGACAGGGCAGGGAGGCTGGCGCTTGATGTCGCAGCCTTTGTCGTCTCTTCGGAAGGCGCTTTACCCGATTACTCGGAAGAGCTCAAAAAGAAAATTTCTCTTCATTTGAAATAGACTCTGACCGGACTGAACAGCCTCTGTCATGACAGGTCGAAAATTATCGGAATCTGATTTCAAACCTTTAATAATCCGAAGGAATTTTGCCTGAATTTCTGTGGGAAAATAAAAAAGAATTTTTTTATTTGAATTCAATTGACAGTATTTATTCTATTTGTTAATTTACCTCTCGTGCCTCAGGGGTTACCTGCTGAAAAGCAAGGGAAAACACTGAGAAACGGTTCTTTAAAAGCTATTAAATAGTAGCAATCAGGGAAGGGAAGAGAATACGAAAATGAACTTTTGAGTTTCAG
>NZ_JACHGJ010000016.1 GCF_014207565.1 Spirochaeta isovalerica
ATGGATTATGTTTAAACTGTTTCCGGGTTACAAAGTCGCAATAATGTTGCCAGTCCTGCGGAACGAAAAAAACATCGTATATTCGCAGAACGTTATAAACAATTTTAGATCTAAGGTTTTTTTTATTCCTCGACATCATGTCTCGGATTTTTCTTTATACGCAGAGAATTTTATGTTCTTCTAAAAGGGTACTATCCATTTCTAGAAGTTGTAAAACTCTAGAAGCTGGGCCTTGTGGATGATTTCTTCCTGATTCCCAAGCTTCAACTGTTTTTATTGAAACACCTAAAGCCTCTGCAAAAATCATTTGTGTCAAATTCAGAGAGTTTCTTATTTTCCTTATTGTTATGGCGTCATACTTCGGAACAGGGGTTATGCTCACGGTTCTCTTCTTCACATTTGGAAGATTGCCTCTACTATATTCAAGAGATTCAGTGAGGCCTGTCATTATTGAGTCGAAATATGTCTTGTCCTCTTTACTCATTTGGAACTCCTCTTCTTTCTCAAATTATCTTTTATTTGATCAATAAGACTCTTAATACTTTGCTTTTCTGCTTTTGAAAGACTTTCCTTATTTGCTTTCCTAAAACACGTGATCATATGAATCTGCTCATATGCGGCAAAATCTACATAGAGCGTTCTTATACCGCCGCTCTTTCCTTTCCCAGGTATTGACCACCTTAGTTTACGGAGTCCACCTGTTCCCTGAATCAGATCTCCTGCTTCTGGATGCTCACACAAAAAAACTTCCAGATCCTTCAAATCATCATCAGATAGATTTGCCTCTTTCCATTGCTTCTCAAATGTTGGCATATAGACAAATTCTCGAGTCATAAGTAATATTACACCCTATTCAGTAGGGTTTCAAGCTGGAAGATATGACTTCTGAACATATAAGTAATTACTGTTTTAAAATTGACATCCATGTCATTTTAAAAATTGGTAGTAAATTCGATCTAAAACTGTATATAACAGACAATATACGCTACGTCGCTCCGCTCCTTGGCCTCCGGCAAAATGCCTTTGACAAATCCTCAATAAATTGTGATACAATTTCACGTGTATTCGTCAACCCCTTTGGGGTACCAGGCATCTTCGTATATTGTCGGAACGTTATGTGTAATTGTATCAAAGGATTCCTATGAATAAACGATTAGAATATTATAAACAATTTATTGACGATTTAGTTAAGTTGAAACCAACAGTTTTAAAACGATGGGTTTTAGAAAAAGGCTGGCCGAAACTTGATGAAAATAAGAAAATTAATAAGTTTCTTTCTAGGCTTAAGCAAGAAGACAAAGAAATCCTTTGTGAGCTTTTGCAACAAGCTAGAGACGGAGGAATCCACGATACACTTGTCTATCTTAATGAAAAGATTATTTTGAATGAATTTAAATTATACAAAGGTGACACGCAACTAGCTGTAGAACCATATGGAACTGAATTATTTTGGGATTGGGTGGCTCGTTCGGAAGGTGATGAATGGCCTGAACATCAACTTGATGATGACTACAAAACATGATTCAACAACACATAACAGGGTTTATATGCTGCGCCCTACGGGCTTGGGCTTCGCCACATTTTTACTTTGCAAAAACGTCATATAAACCCGGTACGTTATGTCTAATTTTAGGCTTTATCTTTTTTTGAGGATTTAAGAAATCGCCCGTCCTTGGGCGATTTTTCATTTATACAGCAGCAGAAATCCTTGAAATGATATACTTGTTAATTGAAATCCCTTCTTCAGCTGATTTTATTGCAAGATTCTTGTGAAGTTCCGGTGGAACTCTCAACGTAAGGTTTCCTTTATACTTTTTTAGTCCAAAAGGCTCAGGAATCTCTTCTCCATCTTCTCTCATCCACTCGATAGCTTCTGTTACGACATCTTCGATCTCTTTTAATGCGTCACTTGAAGTATCTCCATGTGCCATAAGAGATGGAAATTCCAGGCATTTAGCAATATGCGTATTATCTTCTTCAGACCACTCTACTCGGTATGTATATTTATCAATCAAATTATTGTTTTTCATTCGTCGCCTCCAATTTCTCAATGGCTTTCAAAACCGACTTCACTTGGTATGGTTTTGCATTCTTGCCATCTTTTTGGATATTTATTCGTGGATCTCCTTTCCATGGTGTCTTAAAAATATGATGACTACCACGAATTCTGGGTTCTCCAAAAAGCTCTGTACAAATCTTGAGCAAATCGCTGAATTTTACATTCTTAGGATTTGCCAGTTCCTTAAATTTCATAACTTATGATAGCGCATGCGGTAGCTAATGTCAAACATTAGAAAAGGTAAAAGCAATTTGATCTCAAAGAACATACGTGTTCTTTGAGAAGCCTTGAGCAAATTCAGCCCAAAACTAGACATAACAGCGAATACATGCGGCGCCTTCGGCTTGGGCTTCGCTATATTTTTTTCTCTGTCAAAATTATTGCAGATGAGGTTATACTGCTACTGCGAATGGATTATGTTTAAACTGTTTCCGGATTGCAATCTCGCAATAATGTTGCCAGTCCTTCGGAACGAAAAAAACATCGCATATTCGCAGAACGTTATAGGAAATAAAATTATGGCTCCGGCTTCTATTTTTGGCCGTCCTGGCCAAAAAACATAAAACAAAGCACAATCTTTTTATTGCCCAATGTTATCATTAATGATAACTTATATTCATGAGCTGGAAAGTTTCATTTTTCAATGAGAAAGTCTCAAAAACAACACTTGCATTCCCGAAAGGTATACTTGCAAACTTTCTTCACATTGTGGAAATGATAGAGCAATTTGGACCTTCCTTAGGCATGCCATACACCAAGGCATTCGGGAAAGGTCTATTTGAGATCAGGGCTAAGGGCAAGAAGGGATCGGCAGATCATTCTTCTGTACGATTAAAGGGAATGAAGTAGTAATTCTCCACTCCTTCATCAAGAAGACAAATAAAACCCCTAAGAAAGACCTCGATGTCGCCCAAAAACGAATGAAGGAGGTTCAAAAATGGACAGAGTAGATTTTTCTGATTTTAAAAAGGAAGCTCTTAGTGACGCTGAAGTTCGCGAAGAATATGAAAAACTGAAGCCGATATATGAACTCCGTAAACAATTGATCGCACTACGAAAAGATGCAGGATTAACCCAAGAAGAGCTAGCAGAAAAACTTCATACGAAGAAGAGTAATATTTCCAGACTGGAAAGCGCTAACTCTAAAAGCTCCCCTCGCCTATCAACAATTGAAGAATATGCTCATGCAATGGGTTACGAAGTAAAGATAGACTTCATACCCAGCGTTCAACGATAGAAATGGACAGATTGTACATCCTTGTACAATCTGTCTTTCCAGAAGAGTATCTCCATAATTTTACTTCCTATAACAGACAATATATGCTCGTTTCACTCGGGCTTCGCCAAATCTATCACTTCGTGCTAGACTTCATATATTGTCAGAACGTTTTGCGCAATTAATTTCTTATCTTTCTTTTGAATTTGCACCAACATCCTTGTTGGTGCTATACAGAATAACTGGACATTATACCATATTTGATATATTTTAGACATATGGGATATGAAGTCAGGGTTCTACAGCCAGCAGTACACTTCCTAGAGACTCTAGACGTCAAAATGAAAGCTAAAGCATATAGAGCAATTTCCCTTCTTCAAGAATTTGGTCCTTTCCTAACGGAACCACATTCCAAAAAGATTACAGGGATAAAAAATCTATATGAATTACGGGTAAAACAATCCAGCAACATTTGCCGATTGTTTTATTTCCATTCCAATGGGAAGGTCTATATCGTTACGTCTGGTTATATAAAAAAAAGTAACAAAACGAGTAGATTGGAACTTGAAAAAGCGGAACGGATCATGAATCAGTTCATAGAGGAAAATCATGAGTGATATGAAATCTGTCAATTTCGATGACTTACTAAATAAGGAGCTTGAAAATCCAGAATTTAGAGCAGAATATGAAGCCCTTGAAGATGAGTTTACACTTGCAAAAGAAGTGATGGAGCTCAGAAAAAGCAATAATTTAACCCAGAAAGATCTTGCAAAACTTGCAGGAACATCACAACCAGCAATTGCAAGGCTAGAATCTGGTAATTACAAAAACCTGTCTCTCAGTTTCATTCGTAAAGTAGCAGAAGCTCTAGGAGCTATTCCAGAAATTCACTTAAAGAAAGCTCAATAAAATAGTTATCCATAAAAACATCCGAGTTTTTATGGAAGCTTGATCCAAATTCGAAATTAAAAGCGCCAAACAGACAATATACGCTGCGGCTTCACCTTGGCCTTCGGAAATTTGCCTTTGACAAATTCCCGATAAATTGTGTTACAATTTCCCGGGGATTTGCCAACCCCTTCGGGGTTCCAGGCAACTTCGTATATTGACGGAACGTTAAGTGAAAGTGCGACTGGAGGTTTCCCAATACACCTCTTTGGGAACCGTAAGCTGTTGAACGAGCTGTCTAAGTTGCTATTATATATATCAACCTTTGGACTATTCTATTCATCTGGAATAACCCTACTCTCAAATGCGTCACTGGAAACGGTGGGGTTTTAAGCTGAGAGGACAACGTGAATATTCTGGTAGTCTCAAACCGGATGATTGCCGGGTGAACCACCCCGGGTTTTCCGGAGACACAATTATATGAGAGGATTGTGTTATGGGAAAACGAATCAGGTATGCTCAAGAAGTTAAAGAGCGGGCAGTGAGAATGGTCTTTGACCATGAAAAAGATTATGAATCTCGGTGGGCAGCAATAATGTCCATCGCGTCAAAAACAGGTTGCACTCCAGAGTCCTTAAGGAAATGGGTTAAACAGTCAGAAATCGATCAGGGACTGAAAGACGGTTTGTCCAGCGATGACCGAGCTCGTATCAAAGAACTCGAACGGGAAAATCGGGAGCTGCGCGAAGCCAATGAAATCCTGCGAAAGGCATCAGCATATTTCGCCCAGGCGGAGCTCGACCGCCGAAAGAAATAATGATCAGTTTTATAGACGAGAACAGGGAAGATCATGGAGTCGAGCCTCTCTGCAGAAATATTCAGATTGCTCCTTCGACCTACTATGAAATGAAATCTCGTCAATCAGATCCTGACCGGGAACCACCGAGAGTACAACGCGATAATATTTTGAAATATGAAATCCGTCGGGTCTGGTTTGAAAACAGATGTGTTTATGGAGCCAAAAAAGTCTGGCAGGCCATGAATAAAGAGAAGATTCCTGTCGCAAGATGCACTGTAGAGCGTCTGATGCGCTCTATGGGGCTGCGGGGTGTTATTCGCGGCAAGAAAGTCAGAACAACGATTCCAGCTAAAGATAATCGCCCAGATGACCTTGTGAACCGGGATTTTACTGCTTCCAGACCAAACGGGCTGTGGGTCGCCGACTTCACCTACGTATCGACTTGGAGGAGTTTTGTCTATGTATCTTTCATTATCGATGTCTTCTCGCGGATGATTGTCGGCTGGAGGGCGTCGATGTCTATGAAAACAGATTTTACCCTTGATGCCCTCAATCAGGCATTGTGGGCAAGAAAGGTAACGGAAAGGCTAATTCATCACAGTGATCGTGGATCCCAGTATCTGGCTATTTCATATACTGAACGGCTTATTGAAGCAGGTATTGATCCATCAGTTGGGAGTAGAGGCGATTCTTATGACAATGCCATGGCTGAAACGATAAATAGTCTTTACAAGGCAGAAGTTATTCATAAGGATGGCCCCTGGCGGTCCATTGAACAGGTGGAATTAGCAACACTCGACTGGGTGGACTGGTTTAATAATCGCAGGATCATGGAACCTCTGGGATATTTATCTCCCAAAGAATTTGAAATGATGTATTATGAACAGGAAGAAAGTCTGGCTGTAAGTGCCGGACTCAAATAAAACTGTCTCCGGGATTCTCGGGGTGGTTCACAAAGGGTGCTTTGACAATATTGACCATAACTGGTTGATGAAGCACATACCTGTGGATAGAAAAATACTTACTGAGTTCCTAAAGGCTAAATACAAGAAGGGAAACTCATTCTTTCCAACAATTGCCGGAGTTCCGGAAGGCGGGATTATAAGTCCGATTCTGGCAAATCTGACCCTCGACTGTCTTGAAGATCATATTCAAAAGAGATACTGGAGAAGTAAAACCGGAGCTGTAAGCCGTCAGCATAATAAACATAAAGTGAATCTGATAAGATATGCTGACGATCTGATCATCACAGCCGACACAAAAGAAACGGCATCTGATTTGCGAAAACTACTATCCGGATTTCTGAAAGAACGAGGATTGGAACTGTCAGAAGAAAAGACAAAAATCACTCATATCGATGAAGGATTTGATTTTCTCGGTTGGAACTTCAGGAAATACAACAGTCGTCTGAAAGTACATCCGTCATCGGAATCGATTCAGTCCGTCAAGGCAAAAATCGGTTCGACGATTAAAGAGATGACGGCATGTTCTCAGGAATCAGTCATAGGTGCCCTCAATCCCATTATCAGAGGTTGGGGAAATTATCATGATGCTGTTTCCTCATGGCGCAGTTTCAGGAACGTTGACAGATTTATATTCTATTCCCTGTGGCGTTGGGCGAAGAGAAGACATCCAATGAAATCCACAACCTGGCTCAAAGAACGATACTGGTTCTGCAAAGGAAATCGTGACTGGATATTTGGTACAGACAAATACAAACTCTTCAACATCAGTGGTATCAGGTATAAGTCGCACATTTTGATAAAGGTTAATAAGAATTGCTTTTTGAAGGAAGACATGGAATACTTTAAAACTCGGAGACTTGGTTACTAGCGGCTGCCCTCATTTAAAGGGTTATGATTGCTTGAGCCGTATGATGGGAAACTATCACGTACGGTTCTTAGGGGAGAGGGAACCTGCGAAGGTTTCCTTTTACCCGACAGTCCGACTAGTCGGGATTCTAGAACTCGCCCCTCCATGGGCGAGAATAAAAAAAGGTTGTGTAATGCCGCAAATTACCCAAGTAAAAGTCGATCCTAATAATGAAGATTTAGACTTTATTGTTTCTTCTTGGACATATAATCCAACGAAAGAACGGATAAAGGAAAGAATTTCTAGGCACCTTTCAGAAGGAAAACTATTTTCGATGGTGTATCAAAATCAGTTAATCGGAGCAGTTGCTTATAAAGAAATAGATCAAAATGTTTCTGAAATAACAGGGATAGGGATTTCTGTAAAACATCGAAATCAAGGTTTCGGGAGGCAATTAATTAATATAATTGAGCAAGAAATTCCAACAAAAGAAATCCTGATTGAGACTGATAATAACGCTGTTAATTTTTATGAACATTGTGAATATAAGATTTACAATACAAAGACGCTTGATAATGGGATAATTCGATATCAATTAATTAAGAAGAAAATATAACAAAAAAAGCAGCAGACGCTTTACAGTTTATTTCAAAAATGATGTAGAATCTGATTCAACTTCGTTTTACTGGTTCCAGCGCAGCTGATTTTGACGTTATTTTTAAGATACAATAAAACAAAAAAGAGGTAATTATGAAATCCATAAAAACACTAATCATCGTTATTTTTACAATTATTTTTTTAATATCATGTTCTTCAATTCCTAAGCCTTCGGACAATTTTGATGGAATAGTAGTAGTTGACGTAATTCAAACAGGTGTTTTTAATGAAAAACTTGGCGATTCAGTAATAAAAGTAATTGATGAAGAAAGTCTTCTGGAAATTCAAAGTACAGTAATACGTAGTAACGGACGCGTAATAATTAAGTTACCAAGTGGAGTTTACAGACTTAAAGCTGCATATTCTCCAAATAGAAAAGATGATCATGCTGTGTCAATTCTGAATGAGTCAATAGTTGTTGAAAAAGGTAAGGTTCAATATGTTAACCAATATGTTGAATTCCATTTTGAAAAAATTGGAACCGGTGGTTTCTCTCCGAAAACCTTTTGGAAACAAATTTCCAAAGAAAAAATGGAGCAGAACATAAAAGATATTGAAGGCAATAACAATATTACATTTTGGAACCTTGTTTATTAAATATTATTAAGCAGTCCCAAACGCCATCCATGACGTTTGGGAAGTTGTAATAAACTCGTCGAACTCATCACTTAACAGACAATACATGCTCGTTTCACTCGGGCTTCGCCAAATCTACCACTACCACTTCGTGCTAGACTTCACTTATTGTCGAAACGTTATAGAAAACCGGAATTTAGTGGTTCTTTCTCGCCCGTCCTTGGGCTCGAATATCGTAAAATACTAGATTCTCTGGTATAATAATAGCATGAGTACGCAAGAAATGATTAAAGAAGCATTAGCTCTCTCGCCAAAAGAAAAGTCTCAAATCATTGAAGCACTTCTTTTAAGCCTCGATCAACCTGATTCTAAAATTGAAGAAATTTGGAACGCTGAAGTTGATCTGCGTTTGGATGCAATCGAGAACGGATCGACTAAAACTATCCCATACAAAGAAATATTCTAAATATGACAATTGAATTTGATCCTCTGGCTCTATTAGAGCTAAATGATGCAGTAGAATATTATAATTTTAAACTTGCAGGTCTTGGTGATCGTTTTAAAGATGATGTGAGAATTGGTATCAATAGAATTTTGGAATATCCAGATGCCTGGCAACAACAAACTTCCAGAACAAGAAGATTTGTTCTTAATTCATTTCCTTATAAAATCATATACGCGATTCAGACTGAAAGAATTATAATTCTTGCGATTGCCAATTCACACCGTGAACCTGATTATTGGGTGAATCGACAAAGGAATTAACAACGACTGTTTGAAAAGTACATCCTTGTACTTTTCAAAAACCTATACCACCGGTTCTTCCTATAACAGACAATATATGCTCCGCTACGCTCCGGTCTTCGCCAAATCTAACACTTCGTGCTAGACTTCACATATTGTCGGAACGTTGTACGCAATTTCTAGCTTAAAAAGCTTTAAAAATTAACTCGCCCGTCCTTGGGCCCGTTTTTAAGACCAATCTTCTATTTTCAAACCTTCTACTCGTTCAAACTCTTTTAGATTGTTTGTAACCATAGTCATAGTATTCGAGATTCCTTGAGCTGCTAGTAACATGTCGATCGGACCGATTATGTTTCCATTTCTTCTAAGATTGGTTTTGATCATTCCATATGGTACTGCATCTGATTCTTTGAAATCCAGAATGTTGAAAATTGAAAGGAATTCCAGCAAGGCTATTCTATTCTTTTCAGGATATTGACTATTCGATACACCATATTCCAATTCTGCTACTGTTAGTGAAGAGATGTAGATCCCATCGCTCAAATGCTCTGATATTTTATCTAATAAATTGGGGGATTTCTTTTTAATTGCAAAGATGCAGATATTTGTATCTAGGATATACATTTAAAATGTTTCTCTTTCCTGGTCTATGTTCTGATCTCTACCATCATGCATAAAATCATCACTAAAGGAGTTCAATCCGTGAAGGAAAGTCTCCCATGCTTTATCATGAGGTAATAAAATTACAGCATCTCCGTGTTTCTGAATTATTACATCCTCTCCAAGAAATTGATATTCTTTTGGCAACCTAACCGCTTGGCTACGACCATTCATGAATAATTTTGCTGTCTGCATATAATCACCTCTACCTATAATATACCTTGGTATATACCACTATTCAATAGATAAGCGCTAAATTTTGATAAATACTGTTCCTAAGAACATCCGTGTTCTTAGGAAAGTTGAACAAAATCAGCTAGAAACAGCGTACAACAGCGAATATACGCGGCGTCTCCGGCTTGGGCTTCGCCTATTTTTTCCTCTGTCAAAATTATTGCAGATGAGGTTATACTGCTACTGCAAATGGATTATGTTTAAACTGTTTCTGGTTTCAAACTCGCAATAATGTTGCCAGTCCTCCGGAACGAAAAAAAACATCGCATATTTGCAAAACGTTTGGTGCAATACCCAATTATTAAAGCAGTTAAGGATGAAAAAAAATGAAACAAGATATTGTCCATATAGCATTGGTTGTTAAAGATTATGATGAAGCAATCGAGTTTTATACTAAAAAATTACATTTCACTCTTATTGAAGATACATATCAGCCTGAACAGGATAAGCGCTGGGTCGTGGTTTCTCCTCCTGGCTCAACAGGCACAACTATATTACTCGCAAGGGCATCTAAACCAGAGCAAACAGATTTTATTGGAGCGCAATCTGGAGGAAGAGTTTTTCTTTTTCTGAATACAGATGACTTCTGGAGAGATTACAAAGATATGGTATCCAAAGGAATAGAATTTGTAAGGCCACCCAAAGAAGCTGATTATGGCTTTGTTGCTGTTTTTAAGGATCTATATGGAAATCTCTGGGATTTGCTGGAATTAAAAAAAGAGCATCATATTAGTCAGCGATTTAGCTAACGGTTAAAAATTGGGTACAGCACCTAGCAGCGAATATACGGCTCCGCCTGCGGCTCCACCCAAATTGCCTTTGGTCGCAAGCTCCTGACGGTAACTTCGTATATTGGCGGAACGTTATATGCAATTTCCAAATCAGCTTTTTTTGGAGTAACAATGAGTCTATATAAATATTTGTATGGAAAGAAAAAGTTTCTCATGCCAATCATTGAAGGAAATGGAATAATTCGATTTAACAACATAAAAGAATATTCCAATTATGCGAATCAAAAAATTAGAGATGACGAATTTTATAAAAAACTTCATTTAGATTATAGTACTTCTCGAAATGTTAAATTAATTGGGGGAAATGAAATTCGAGAATATTATTTTAATCCAGGCGATGAAGCTGAATTAAAATTTATTCCCATAATATGCTATTCAAAATGTTTTAGTAATAAAGCCTTCTCTGAGGATATGTTTCACAAATTTGAATCCGATATTTGCTTAAAAATAAATATAGAAAAACTCGCTGAAGCTACGATTGCTATTTTTAAACATAATTATCCAGATATAGTATTCAATTGGGTACACAATGATATAACTTATTTTGATAAATTTTCTGATCATGATAGCTTTAATGGAAAAATTTCATCTCTTGATTTTGCATTTTTAAGCCAAAATCATTTTTAGATGAAGAAGAATATAGAATGATTCTTTATTTTGCTCATGATAAACTAAACCAAGGTGAGTTGATTGATTTAAGTGTTCCTGAGAAAACTTCAGCGTATTATTTGTTGAAGACTATAGAGCCCTTTGATGGAGATTTGGAAACTGCATATAACAGCGAGTACCCGGCTCCGCTACGCTGCGCCCAAATTGCTTGCGCTCGATCCTCGCTCCAGCAACTTTGGGTACTCGCGGGACGTTATAGGAAATAAGCGCCATAGTTAGTCTCAAAGGAAGAATATAATGAAATACACAGGAAAGCCTTTACAATATTCATTGGAAGAACATTTGAATATTTCAAACTTCATATCTTCAGTGTATAAAACCTCCAAGCAGCTTGATGATTTTCCTTTGGCTCGTTTCGAGATCTGGGTTTATGAGCACTATAATGAGAATATGAACTTTTTTGCTGATAATTGTCATATCTGGAGGGATGAGAACGGAGAAATCGCAGGTATATTTATTTCTGAGGATGGAGAGAATGGATTTCATTTAATCAATCATCCCCATAATACCGAAATATTTGAAATTATGGTTTCATTTCTAGAGAATCCGGCTGAAAGTTGCCACCTGTTCCGGTTCAAAGTTGCCGGGCATTCCGGACGAAAGTTGCCACCCATTCCGGTTTAAAGTTGCCAC
>NZ_JACHGJ010000017.1 GCF_014207565.1 Spirochaeta isovalerica
GAGGATATGAAATCAGCGATAGTAGTAAAGTGAGGTTTTGTGTCGGCGGCCAATGCCATACAAACTATATTCTCTTCGCAGAGCCTGGCTATTTTTCGGCTGCTGATAATTCCCCGGGAATAGGCGAAAAGGACAACCTTCAGTAAAATTGCCGGATCATAAGCGGGAGCTCCCGTTTCATCATTTGCATATTTATTATTGAAGACAGATAGATCGAGACTATCTATTACTCTGTTTAAAGTATGCTCAAAGGTGTCGGGTAATATCTGATTTTTCAAATTAACAGGAATCATCAGCTGCTGATCATAGGAATAATACTTGTATCGGGCCATATTTCCCTCCCAGTTAAGAAAATTTTACCACGATTGGTTTATAACTGAAAGGAAAATGACTTATTCTACAGGCTCAACGCCCGCATAACGAGCAGAATTGTTCCTGTAGCAAAGCGGAAGGATTTGGCGGGGTACTTGCATTCGAACGAAGTGAGTGCAAGTACCCTGACAAAAAAATCTGTCTCTGTTCATGCGTTTGTTATGTTTTGATCATTGCCCTCAAACAGCTCCATGTTATACTCAAACCTATTGAAAAGGCTCATAATTACTGCTCAGAAATATTCGTTCTTTGGTAATAAAATTATATTTATATTTCACAACGACATCATATATGAAACTACTGTCATTAGGTTTTTCATTTTGGCTTATATATTCTTCATAGTAGTTCATTGTTTCCTGGTCTATTCGGCCTTTATTAATATTCCAGTTACTTACTACATAACAAATTTCAATTTCATTTCCACTTAAGTTTAAATTTCTAAAATAGGAACCCCTAAAAATATATTCACCTGTTTCAATATCTTTGATTGTTACACCTCTTGATCCAGGTGAAGTGCCATGATCTTGTATTAAATATTCTCTATCATCAGAAATGATACACCATGCCGATTCCATTTCATTTCCATAATATGTGACATGTTCAATTGTATTATCATTTGGATACCAGATATATGTACCTGGAATATCATAATACATAAATTCTGGCATATCATCTGCCCAAACGAATGTGTAATAATTCTGACTTGGTTCTTTATGTGGGTACACTTCTACTTCTCGCTTATCCCCATTGTGATTTATATTTAATATCAGTTTTCCATTTCTTCTACTTGTCGGTTGAATATATTCTTTAAAAGTTATTTGTGAAGGTTTTATATCTGAAATCTCGTTTATAAATTTACTCCATAACCATCCGGTTCCGTCATATAGCGGATAAATTTTACTTTTATCTTCATCAATTTTATTTACTCTTACCCAATAACCAGTATGGTTATCAATTGTCTCTTCTTCCATTGATACACCAGAAACTCGTATATTCTGACCAATATGATATTGATCTATCTTTTTTCCACTTAAGGATGGATCTTGTCTCACATTTACATAAGAAATATTCATATCTGTTAAATATACAGTACCCCAGTATTTCATTTTGAATTCTTCTGAGAATAAATAAACTGATATAAACGATAGTAATAATATTAGTATTTTTTTCATTTTTTCCTCTTTTAATTCAACATAACGTCGCCATAACGAGCCGACTCGTTCCTGGAGCAAAGCGGAAGGATTTGGCGGGGTATTTGCATCGCAACGAAGTGGAGTAGCAGATACCCTGACAAAAGACTCGGTCTCAGTTCATGGCTTTGTTATGTGTTTTTATATTTTCCATCTATCCTAGGAATGTATTCCAAATTTCTTTGAATATTTTATTCTTATTTGATAAAGAACCCACAATACCAAAAAATATTAAAATTATCCCCATAATAATTGATGCATTCAGAAAATATTTTCGTCCTCCCAATACTAATACTGATTTTTTATGATTATCAGGATCATAATATGCTGGAAAACTTTTTCTCATGGGATATTGCACATAAAAATCTTCTTTATCACCAACTCCATTACTAAAACTACTACTCTTATATATTACTCCATTCACTTCATATTTATATTGTAAAACAATATCATACCCGCCTTTGGGTCTTCTTATTTTTTCAAGTCTTGTAATTTCACAGGTTGTTTTTAAATAATTATTTGTTTCTTTAGCTTTATAGAGAAAATCTTGTACTGGAACAATTATTAATAATATCCCGATACTTATAAATACAATGGAAGCTATTTTTATGATATTAGAACTCATTATTTCCTTTTTAATACTTTCTTACGTTTTTTATATTTGTATGCTTTTGCGCTTCTATTATAGTTTTGTTTTTTATTCTCTAGTTCTTCTGTGAATCCTGAACTAATAATACCAGTAGGTAAAGCGACTAAGCCTATCCCGAGCAGGGCAATAATCCCGCTTAGAATTTTTCCAAGTACAGATAAAGGGTAGACATCTCCATAGCCAACGGTTGTTAAGGTTGCGACAGCCCACCATAAAGAAGCTAATATATTAGGAAATCCATCAGGCTGTATATCTGTTTCAACATAATACATTACAGATGCAGCAAGAAGAATTAGTAGGAATGTAACAAATAGCGTGACTATTAGTTCCTCTTTTTTTTTCTTCAAAACTCTGCCTATCATGCTTAAAGAGGTTGTATATCTATTAATTTTAAATATTCTAAGTATCCTTGTTAGCCGAAGTATTCTTAGAAATCTCAAATCAACAGGTAATATCATTGGTATAAAAAATGGAAGGATTGCGAATAAATCGATGATTGCCATAGGGGAGTAGATGTATTTTAAAACTGCTCGAGCTTTATCGTTTTCTCTATATAATAAGTTTGATGTAATGATTCTCAATAAATATTCAATTGAAAAAATTGTAATTGATATTATCTCAAATATGTCTAGCTGAGCTTGAAATCGTAGTGCAATAGAAGAGAATGATTCTAGAATAACTGAAATTACGTTGAATATTATTAATATAAGGATAGTATTATCAAAAACTCGACTATGATGATCATTGCTTTTTGCTGGCTCGATAATTTCAAATATCCTGTTTCTGATCATATGATGTCCTTTTCAAAAAATAAACATGCTAAAATAAAGCTATCTTCTCAATAAGAATAGATTAAATTTACTTCTTAACCACTGTTTTGTAACATATTTAGTTTCATAACATGTCAGCTTGATCTTCAACGTAATATTTCCAAAAAGATTCTGTAGGGTAATCATAATTTTGTATTAACTCTGATCGTAAAAATTCTTTTTTCTGCGGAGATATGCAAATGGAAAGAAAATCCCATATAGGTTTTAACTTTTCATCAATTGCAAAACTAACTGTATTTCCAAGAATACCAGCATATATCACCATAGGAAATGAGCCCTCCAAAAATGGATGTGCATTTTGATTTGTTTTTAATATGCGAAATAAATAAGAGTAGAATGATGCAAAAACAGTTTTTAACAGTTCTAATTCGCCACTCTTTTTTTGCAAGGTAATAACAGTTTTTGCTTCTTGGCTATTTAATTTCAGCTTTTTTAATCCCTGAGTATTGATAGCATCTATGACTTTTTGAACTTTCTGTTCTGAATAGTTCAAAAAAATTCCGGAAGATAGATCTTCGACTGATTTTATTGAGTATGCTCTTAATAGAGAATCAATTTGCGCATTTAGTATCAAACTCGTTTTATTTGAAAAAATATTATTATCCTTTTCCATTGTGAATATAGCCTCTAAAAGGTTAATTGCAGAAAAAGTATCATTTCGATCGTAGAATATACCAAACATTTTTTTATTCTTTCCTTAAAAATCAAAATTGTTCCACATAACGTCGCCATAACCTGTTTTCGTGGCATTTATCCAGCCAGCGAAGCTGAAAGAGCAGGATATATGCCTAAGAAAATCTGGTTCATGGCTTTGTTATACAGTTTTTTAGTTTTCATTATTTCTGTATTTCAGCCCTAATGATATTCAATAATTCATTTTTATATTTGTATTCAGGACTTTTCATAAAATTGTCATTAATCCATGTATTAGATAATATATTTTTCTTGTAATTATACAGAAACCAGAATAAAGATGAGGCTGAGGCAATGTTAGGATTTTCAGTATAGACTCTCATTTTTTTTTGATACAGTAGGTCGATTATTGTTGGATCTAGATTATCAATATTAAGTATTCCATCCTTATAATGGTATTGATTGTATATTTCGCTAGTACCATCTCCAAAAGCAAAATCTGTTATTTTATGGCCGATTAGATAATTAGTATTATTAAATGTTTGGATCAATTCTAATCCTTCAACCTCACCAACTTCATTTAGGGTTTGATTATGGAAGGCCAATATTTTACCAGATTGATATGTTAAACCTCTGCTTAATATTAGTAATTCAGAACCAGTTGTGTTGTCTAAATTCTGTATTATATATGGTCCATCTCTCCGAATATTTTCTAAGATGTTTTCTGAATAGCTAAGTGATGGAACTGAAATTAAGTTACTTATTGTCTTATTCACAAATTCCCAATGATTATCAATCTTTTTGTATAAAGCGAAATAATAGCTTCCAGACATTTCACTAATAAGTGAATAGTTAAATTTTAGAAGAATTATTAACTCTTTTTCAGTATCACCATCAACATCTACTTCAATACTATCAATTGAAGATGCATTTACTGTGCTTAAATCATTGTGGATATTTATAAGGGTATTTGGTAACCGATATCTATTAAATAATAAATGAAAATCATCAAGAGATCTCAAATATGTAATATCAGTATCGTTCATTAAATGATTCCAATAAGAGTAGCCCTCATTGAGAGCTAGTTCAAAAAAATATAAAGATGAGTTTGAGTATCGCATTGATGCTGCACATGCAGCATTGTAATAGGCAAAATCCTTTCTCGAATAATCTGTCAATGCAGCCAATTCGTATGCTTTTTCACTTTGCTCAAATTGATTGAGAATAAATAATACTTCCCCGAAATCAAAATACCAATTAGAATTTGTCGCGAGTCGAAGGGCATCTATATATAATTTTTTTGCTTCTAAGAAATTATTGTTTTCATATTCTATTTTAGCTTGTAACGCAATTGGTTTAGCTTCTTCTATATTATTTCGTCCATCGTGTAATACATTTCTGTAATTCAATATATCAATTTCCTGAGACCAGGAAGTACTGATTATGAAAATTAATAGCAATAATATAAAACTTATTCTTTTAATAATCCAATTCATTAATTCACCTTTATAGATTAAATTTCTTTAGATCTAATAGTAAAATAGGGTAAATGAATTTAATACCCTAATTCTGTATAACATCCATTTAAATTGCAAACCGTATAGCTGGCGTAAATACTGCCGCGAAGCGAAAGGCAGTATTTATGACAGTAGGTTTGTCAATTTCAAATGCTTGTTAGGTGGATTTTTAAATAATCCTTTTTTTTTTAGTATTTTAATCATTCAAAAGCAAATATTCCCCAAACATCCACCCCTCTTTTCCATCAAGTGTCTTTATTTTATACCAATAATTTTCTGATAAATTATTGACTGAATACACAATATATGAGCGGTCTAATAAGTATACTTTATCTAAATTATTTACTTGAAATAAGACTTGACTATCCAAACCAATAGCATTCCTTACATTGATATGATTGTCATTAATAAAATATAAATTATCAGTTTCAAAATGTTTTTTTCCTGTTTCATATTCTCTCTTAAATTGGGACAGAAATGATTGATGATTTGCAGACTCTTCCTTTATATATCTTTGAGATAATTCATCAAAATAATAAAAAATGAAAGGGTCGGCATTATAGGGAGGTTTCGAGTCTTTACTAACTGTTTTAATAATTCTATAATTATTTTTAAAATATTGTTGATTATCAAGATATTGATAGAACCTATCGCCATCATCTTCACTTCTAGCTAATTCGATAAATCCTATATATTCTATTGTACTATTTTTTAATTCATAAATGGAAAGAGATTCTCTTTTTCCTGCATAAAATCCTATCATAGTTTTGAATTTTACAAAGACTTCTGGAAAGGAATCATTATTTAGGTCTTCTAGGAACACGTCAGTATACTGTCGCCCTAAACTTCCATATTCTGAAATAAGTTTTGTTCCATTAATGTCGATTTCCAAGTAATTTAAATCATCGAAACTATATTCATTTTCGGAATTTTGTAATATTTTTCTATAATCAATTACACTACAGTTATCAGATAGGAGAAGAACTGATTTTGAATATTCAGATAGATTAAAATCTTGGGAGAATACACCTGATAAAATTAAAAAAAGTATAACACTAGATAAGAGTACGTTGTTGTATTTCATTTTTGTTTCCTCAAAAATTTAAATTTAATAACTTTATAAATATATCATAAATAGAAAAATATTTTTTTATTTGGTTCTTATTTCCACCTAACGTCGCCATAACGAGCCGACTCGTTCCTGGAGCAAAGCGGAAGGATTTGGCGGGGTATTTGCTTCGGAACGAAGTGGAGCAGCAGATACCCTGACAAAAGACTCGGTCTCTGTTCATGGCTTTGTTATCTACGATTTAATATTCAATAATTTCTAATTTTCAGATATTGCATTTTTAATGCCTTGCTGAATGATAATTTTCATTTCATCATCAGCTTGGGTTATTCTTATTTTTTTATAAAACTGTTCTGCGCCTAGTTCTAAATAAATAGTACCAAATATTATTTTAGAACAATTCGTTGTTATAATTTCAATGTTTTCTAAACTAATTTCGACTTCATCATGGTCTTTTATTAATTGTAATAGATCTTTTGCAATTTCAAACCCTATTTCTTTGCTTGAGATATCACTACTCTTTTCACACATCTTATATAACATAATTTACTCCCATCTGATACTTAATCCGCAATCATCTTGCAATTCTGGAATATCACATATAGAAAAAGGTTCTGTTAAAAGAATTTTAAGTTGAATTATGGTACCTTTCCAAAATTTTCGATTATATATTTTCATATTATCTTTTTTAAAGTGCAATCGTCCATATCCTGAAGCTATGTATAATTCGCCTCTATTCATTTCAACCAATTTTTTTATTAACCAAAGACCCCAACCCATATGGTCTGTCTTGGGTTTAGATGTAATTCCCCTCTTTATAGCATTTAATAGTATTTGAGCATCATCTAAATCAGAATATTTTTCATATGAATCGCGTAAGTTTTTTATAATTCCAATGCCATTATCTGCTAAGGCAATTTCAAAGTAATCATTATTTCCTTTAGAAACCATAACAGTACCTGATTTTTGTTCTGCATGTGCCCAAAAATTACTTAATGTTTCGGTTAGAATTCTTGAAATTATTCTTTTTACTTTTTTATCTGAATAATATGTTCTAACACTTTCTAAGTAACTATGTTCCAGACTCGTTCTTTGATCTTCTTCATTTCTAATTATTCGATGTGGGGCAATAAATAATTTATCTTTTTTATCAATTGATAGTTTTTTGTAACTTTCATATATTTTTTTAGTTTGTTTTGATGAATTCAAGTATGTTTTCATAAGATCAAATATCCCCGCAATTGTAAACATACGTAATGATTTTTCATCCCAGCTAATTTTTGGATTTTTGAAAAGATGATTTTCAGCAGTAAAACTAATAAATCTATATACAAGTAATTGATTTAAAATTGATATTTTTTCAATTCTATTTATAAATATTATAAACTCTTTCCTTTTTATCGATGATTCAAAGATAAAGGAAATATCATCAATAAAATCATCTGATTTTGTTACTCCAAAATGTCTTGGTAATACAATTGAATTATTCAATATTCTTAAATTCCTCTGTAAAATTCTTTAGAAATGAAATTTCTTTACTATCATTTTTTTGTGTTGGGTCAATTAAAATACTACTAAAATAATCTAACATGTCGTCAATCAATCTACTTAATGAATTTGATAGATATAATTCTTTAATTTGTTTTTCAAGACGGATTCCTTGAATTACTGATTTATGTTTGGTATTAGTTTTTCCTGATATTAAATCATTAAATATTTGATTGTTTAATGTTATGAGTTTTGAATATAGTTCTTCATATACGACTATAGATTTCTCAATTATATTTTTATTCTTTTGAAAGGATAAATTATCATTATGCATTTTTTCAGTTGATGTTTTGCTAAGAAAGAAAAACAAGAGTTGTATTATCAAATTTAGTAATAAAAGTATAATTACAATTAAAGCACTTATATGATCACTTAGAAAAGAAGAAGCTACTTCAGTTGCTAAATCTTGTACACCCATAAAACACCTCTATAATATTATTGCATATGATTTAAAATAATACTAATATTTCCTTTTTAACTTTCTAGATAACGCCCGAATAACGTGCAGACTCGATCCTGTAGCAAAGCGAAAGGAATTGGCGGGGTATTTGCTTCGAAACGAAGTGTAGCAGCAGATACCCTGACAATAGACTCTGTCACTGTTAATTCGATTGTTATGTGGATTTACCATGATCTTCTTAGCATTTTTAGTTCATATTTTGTATTTCTCACTATTCTATAAGCATTTCCCTTATCATCTATTACAAACCGTATCATTTCTGAATTCACAGAATCTGTCATTGGAGTGATGATAATATTCATTAATTCCCCATATGTATTAAATGTCCATAATCCAGAACCGTTACTCCAGTAGTAATTTCCATCAACATCCATGCCAGAAAAAATGGATTCTAAAAATATATTTTGTCGACTTACAAAAGAATCCGAGTAGATGACCCCTTTTTCATTTAACCAATAATCTATAAATATTTTAGGGCTCTTAGTAATAAAATTATCATTATAAAATAAGTGTCCAGATCGAATCGAGTATGGTTCAATTTCACTATTTATAATATTGTTGAGATACCGGTGAAGATTGCCACCCATTCCGGATGAAAGTTGCCGCCTCATAGGCTTCATGCAACCTGTTAATTTTTCTTACCTCAAGTGG
>NZ_JACHGJ010000018.1 GCF_014207565.1 Spirochaeta isovalerica
GGCTCAAACCTGGCGGGGATCAAACAGAATAAAGCCAAAAGGCTTCTCGGTTATTCATCAGTCGGTCAGATCGGTCTGCTTATGATCATTCTGGGCCTGGGGGATATGCTGGGAGACAAGCGGGATTTTATCGCTCTGGGCATTCTGGTTTCCCACTACCTGGCCAAGGCGGTTCTCTTCTGGATCGCCGGAATCATCGAAAGGGAAGATATTAAAGACTGGGCGGTACTGCGCCGCAATCCTCTTCTGATGGTGCTTTTCGGATCGACTTTGTTCGCTCTCATCGGATTCCCACCCTTCCCGGTTTTCTTCGCCAAATGGGAACTGGTTATGCTCCTGGTGAAATCCCACAGCTATGTCATGACAGCGCTGATTCTCCTTGCTTCTTTCTTCGAAGCGGTCTATCTGCTGCGCTGGCTCGGCTATGCGCTGAAACTGGAGAACAAAGATCTTCCGGCGTTCAAAACGCCTCTCTTTAAAGTTCTGCCTCCGGCGCTGTTCGGGATTCTTCTTTACAGTGCCGGATGGTATACAGGAAGCCTGGTTGAATCGTTCAACGCTTTCAACTACATTCCTCTGGCCTTTATTGTGGTCATAGCTCTGCTTGACTGGCTTCCAGTCTGGTTTAAAAATACCCTGTCCATTGGCGGAGCCGTCACCTATCTCGTCTATCTGTATCCGCAGGTTCAGGGCGATCTTTTCCGGACTGTTTTCGGAGCGATTTTCCTGGTCGGTGCAGTTCTGACTCTTCTTTCGGGATACTATCAGAAAGGGAAACGGGTAGGATTCTACCCTATGACGCTCTCCATGTTCGCCGGTCTGGCCATGCTGATTACAGCATCGAACCTGATGGAAATCTTCTACGGATGGGAACTGATGACCATCGGATCCTACTTCCTCCTCATCCGCGGTAAAAAGTCCATGCCTCACGGCTACAGCTATATCATGTTCTCCGTCGGCGGTTCTTATGCCATGATGTTCGGTTTCGCTCTGGCTTATCTCAGCGCCGGACATATAGGGCTGAGCGCACTGACAGATATTTCCGTTTTCCCCATGCTGGCTTATTCTCTCATGTTACTGGGTTTTATGACCAAAACGGCCTCTCTGCCTATGCATATATGGCTGCCGGGAGCCCACGGGGAAGCGGTGGCGGATATACACTTTATGGCTTCGGCCATTCTGCTGAAAGCCGGTGTCTTCGGGATCATCCTGGTTCTTCTAGGTATGGGTAAAGAGACGGACTACGCTCAGACCATACTGCTCGTTCTCAGCTGGATCGGCGTTCTTTCGGCACTGATCGGAAATATTTCCGCCAGCTTCCAGGAAAGCGCCAAACGGCTACTCGCCTGGTCCAGTATCGGTCAGCTCGGCTACATTGTCTTCGCACTGGCGACCATGACTCATCTGGGATGGCTGATGGCTCTGACCTATTCACTGACACATTTTCTCTACAAGGGGATTCTCTTCCTGATTATCGGAGGAATCGCCTGGCATCTGGGTACAGCGGATATGTACAAGATGGGCGGACTGATCAAACGGATGCCCTTCTCCTTCTTCGCCGTGCTGATCGCCATCATCACCCTATCGGGTGTTCCGCCTCTGGTCGGTTTCGCGGCCAAATGGATGAACTACAATCTTCTGATTACCGAAGGTTTTGTCTTCCAGGGCGTGGTTATGCTGATCGCGGGGATTATCGCTTTCCTCTATCTCTTCAGACTGATCCACACCATTTTCCTGGGACAACTGAAGGACAACCTGAGAAAGGTGAAAGAAATCAATATCTGGTTTCTCATCCCGGTTTACATTCTGCTGGCCGCCATTTTCTATCTCTCCTTTACGCCTTCTGCTCTGCTCAGACCGATCGGTACCATGCTTCAGGCATACTTTCCCGAGGGAACGCTCACCTGGACGGGCAATCTGGCGACAACGTCCGCAGGCTATTTCGACGGAACCATGATCCTCTATGTGATCGGCGGCGTATTTATGACGATTCTGGCCTTCTTCGCTCTGATCACCTTCAGAAAGAGGATCGTCAAAGCCGGGCAGTTCAATATCTATTACGGCGGGGAAGCTCCTTCTCGGCCCGAACTGGTTCACTTCGCCTACAACTTCTTCGCCCACTACAACAAGGCGATCGGTCTTGTTGTGACGCCGGTACTCCACCGGTTCTGGGAGAACGCCGGAAAGGCGCTCCACGGTCTGTCCGATTTTATCCGGCGTATCTACAACGGAAACGGCCAGAGCTACGCCTTCCATGTGGTTCTCTACGTCGTTGTCGTATTTCTCATTAAAGCAGGAGGTATGTGATGTCCTCTTTAACTACAAGAATTTTATACGCCGTTCTGTCGATTTTCATCGTCATGAACATAGGACTTGTCCTGCAGGGCGTAACACGGAAAATCTACGCCCGGGTCAATAAACGCTACGGGATCCGGATCTACCAGCCCTATATCGACCTGATCAAAAACTACTCGCTTGACACGCTGGTTTCCCACGGGGTGATGTACTACCTGGGGCCGATCTTCCGCCTCACCAGCGGTGTGGGTCTGGTTCTCTTTATCCCGCTGATCTACGGTTCCGAGCACTTCAGCAACTTCTCCTTCTCGGGAGATGCGGTGCTGATCCTCTACTTCCTCTTCTTCGGAACGCTGGGCATGGCGCTGGGAGCCAATGAGACGGGACAGCCCTACTCGGCTATCGGAGTCGCCAGAGGCCTGTCCCAGGTTACGGCAGCGGAAATCCCCCTGGTCCTCTCTTTCCTGGCGGTTTTTCTCCAGAACGGGACGCTCTCCCTTTCGCAGATCGTCGAAGCGCAGCAGGGGGGCATCATGCACTGGACCATGTGGACCAACCCCATAGCAACGGCCACAGCCATGCTGGCTTTCCTCGGTTCCATGATGCGCTCCCCCTTTGATGTGGTTCTGGCGCCCCAGGAGATCCCCATAGGTCCGCCTACGGAATTTCACGGAAAGTTTCTCGGGATTCTGCAGACAAACCGGTCTATTTTCCCCATTGCCAAGACCATCCTCTATGTGAACCTCTTCTTCGGCGGAGCGACGAACTGGGGCATGTTTATCCTCAAGTGTTTTCTCCTCTACATGTGGTCGGTTATCGTGGGAACCATTTTCCCCCGGTACCGGGTGGATCATTCCATCCGCTGGTTTCTCAAGTGGCCTCTGGCCCTGGGATTGCTGTCCATATTGTTCGTCCAGTTAGTTTAACGAGGTAATTATGAGTTTTGAAGATATGAAAAAACGAACGGTCATAGCTCCCGACGGGGAAAAGATCGAAATCGATCCCCTGAAAGACTATTACTGCGACGCCATCCCGATGCCCCGGAAGGATTATGATAAAATTCCCGGCATTCTGGAAAATTTCAAAAACTGGGCACGAAGTGAATCGCTCTGGATCCTCGCCTTCGGTTCGGGATGCGGAGCGATCGAAATGCGCCCCCTGATGACACCGAAGCACGATGCCTACCGGTTCGGGATTCAATGGCGCCCCACCCCCAGACAGGCCAACCTGCTTATCGTGTCGGGATATCTCTCGGTTAAAACACTGAGAATCATCGTCCGGGCATACGAGCAGATGCCCGCTCCCAAATACGTGATGGGCCTGGGAAGCTGCACCATCAACGGCGGCATGTACTGGGACAGCTACAACACCATAAACAGGCTGGACCACTACATTCCCGTCGATACCTATGTGGCGGGCTGTATGCCCCGTCCCGAAGCGCTGATCGCCGGTTTTGACGATCTGAAGAAGATCATCCGGGCCGGAAAAGGCGTGGGAGCCGACAAATACGCTGAAAGTTTTCAGTGGTACAAAGCCAATCAGAAGAAGATTCTCGGTGAAGTCGGACTGCCCGAGTACAGTTGGTAGAAGGAAATTATGAAAGATATAGTAGAGAGAATTAAAGTTAAATTTCCTGTCGCTGCGGTAACCTTCCAGAGAAAAGACCTGACCTTTATCACCGTGGAGAAAAAGCACGGCGTCGAGGCGGTCACCTATCTCCGCGATGTCGAAGGGTTCACCCATCTGGTGATTCTCACAGCTGTGGACTGGCTGGAAGAGGGAGAGTTTCAGCTCACCTATCTTCTCAATAATCCACAAGCGAAACAGGATATGGGCGTCCGAGTCAGAATTGATAGAGAGAACGCGGAAATGCAGACGGCCCATCACCTCTGGCCGGCTCTGGTAACCTACGAACAGGAGCTGAATGAAATGTTCGGCATATCCTTTCCGGGAAGTCCCCGTCAGGGTGTCCCTTTTATCCTCGATGAATCGTGGCAGGGGCCGCCGCCTTACCGCCGCGACTTCGATACGAAACAGTATTCCGAGGATACCTACTTCCCCAGACCGGGCCGAACCAAGATCGATCCGGCTGAACACATGAAGAAAAAACTCTATCCGGAGGCTGAATGATGCTGACGTTTAAAGAAGATAGATCGCTATTTCCCGAAACCGGAAAAGACGGCAAACCGGTCATAGACTGGGAAAGCGGCAAATTTACCAAAATCTGGCAGGGCCCCGTCCACCCCGGTATGACCGGAAATATGTCCCTGGAACTGACTATACAGGGTGATGAGATCATGGACTGCGTCACCCATGTGGGTTACCTCCACAGGGGATTCGAAAAATTGATGGAAAGAAGACGCTTTATCCAGTGCTTCCCCATCTGCGTCCGCGTCGCCGTGCCGGAACCGGACTTCAACGAGTACTGCCTCGCTTCGACTATCGAAGAGCTGGGCGGCATCGAGGTCCCCGAAGCGGCCGACTGGATGAGGACGCTGCTCCTCGAAATGTCCCGCCTCCAGTCCTTCCTCGCCCAGATGGGCGGCCAGGGAAGCTCTTTCGGTCTCGGTCTGATCGGACAGTGGACTGTCTGGGCCAGGGATCTGGTTCTCGACCGCTTCGAGGAGATCACCGGCGGCCGGGTCTACCATATGCATATGCCTCCCGGCGGCGTCAGAAGCCTTCTCCCCGCGGGCTTCGAAGCCCGCATGACCGATACGCTCGATAAAATCAGCGGCGTTATGGAAGAAGTGGAGCGGGTTATGCTCAACAATTCGGTTTTCAAGACCAGAGCCATCGGACTCGGCTATATCGATCCGAAATGGGTTGATGAATACGGGATTACGGGACCCAACGCCAGAGGCGCCGGCGTTCCGAAGGACGTGAGAAAGGACTATCCCTACCTCATGTACGACAAACTGGACTTCGATGTCCATGTGGAATATGAATCGGACGTCTTCGCCAGAACGAAAGTGCGTTATAACGATATCCTGACGACCATCGACCTGATCCGTCAGATCGTTCCCCGCATCCCCAAAAGCGGAGAGTTCATGGCTGACGTGCCCAACGTCCTCCACTGGAAAATCCCCTACGGGGAAACCTATAAAAGAGCCGAGTGCACCAGAGGCGAGTACGGGTACTACACCGTAACCGATGGAAGCGGGTACCCGAGACGGATCAACGTCCGCGGTCCCTCCTACACCCATGCGGTAACGCTGATGGAAAAAATGGCAATCAATCTGAATATCGCGGATACGGCGGGCGTCATGTCATCGCTTCATACCTATCCGCCTGAAATAGAGAGGTAGGTATGAGTTTGAAAGATGTTTTAATGCCCTTTACCGCCTGGGGCAACCTGTTTAAAGAACCGGTAACGGTCAAGGATTCCCGCAACGTGGAAGCCGCACCCCGGTACAGGGGGTTTCATGTGAACGACGTCGATACCTGTATCGGCTGCGGAACCTGTGAGGAAATATGCCAGAACGCCGCCATCGACCTGGTGGAAGTAGCCGGAAGGGATGCCAAAGAGGGTGATTCGGGGTTACGCCCCATGATCGACTACGGGCGATGCTGTTGGTGCGCTCTCTGCGTGGATGTCTGTACGACCCGGTCTCTGGGCATGTCCAATGAGTACAAATGGGTTTCCTCGGATCCGGAGGATTTCCGTTTTGTACCCGGAGTGGACGAAAAATCATGGAACGATAACAACAAAGGCTATTTCAAGATGGACGGCTATGATCTCTATAGCACAGAACGTGTGGAGATGGGCGAACTTCATCCTGAAGAGAGAGATAAGTCTTTTGTCGAGATGATCCAGGGATTCTCCAAAGAACAAGCCCAGAAAGAAGCGGACCGCTGTGTGGCCTGTGGAATCTGTACAGCCACATGCCCCGCTCATATGGGTATTCCCCAATATATCGAGGCCATCCGGAATGATGATCTTGAGGAAGGTTTACGGATTCTTTACGAAACCAACCCGTTGCCTGAAATATGCGGACGGATCTGTACTCATAAATGCGAAACTGTCTGCTCACTCAACCATAAGGGAGATCCTCTATCGATCCGTTGGCTCAAACGCTATATCGCCGATCAGATCCCCGAAAGCAAGTACAAAGAAATTCTGGAAACAGAAAATATCACAAAAAACGGTAAGAAAGTCGCTATTGTCGGTGCCGGTCCCGCCGGTCTTTCGGCAGCCCACTACCTGGCTCTGATGGGCTATGAAGTGAAAATCTTCGAAGTTCAGGAAGCGCCCGGCGGTATGACCCGATACGGTATACCCGAATACAGGCTCCCCTACGAAATGATCGACAAAGATGTGGATTACATAAAATCGCTCGGAGTAGAATTTCAGTTCGGCACCAGAGTCGGCGTCGATGTACCCCTGGAAACTCTTGAAAAAGAGTTCGATGCGGTATTTGCCGGAACCGGTCTCCACCTGGGAAGAAGCACGAGAGTGCCCGGTTCGGACCACAAACGGGTCTACCAGGCCATCGATCTGCTCAGAGATGTTTCCTATGGCAAAGAGATCGATCTGGCTGAAAAAGTCGTCGTGGTCGGCGGCGGAAACGTAGCCATGGATATCACCAGAACCATTGCCAGACTCCAGAATAAGAAGTTCGGCAAAGTGAATGTCACGGCGACCTGTCTCGAAGCCGAAGGCTCCATGCCCGCCGATGACGAGGAAGTGATCGAGGCTAGAGAAGAAAACGCCACCATCGATCCCGGCTGGGGTCCCCAGGAGATCATTGTCGAAAACGGCGAGATCAAGGGACTGAAAGTGGCCAAATGTCTGAGAATCTTCGATGACGAAGGGCGGTTTAATCCCTCCATGGATATGGAAAACCAGAAAGTCTTCGAAGCCGATATGATCGTCGAATCTATCGGTCAGGCCATGGATATCAGCTATACTGATAATATTAAAGAGAAACTGACATTCGGTCCGAGAGGACGGATTCAGGTAAGCCCGGACTTCCAATCCAATATCCCCTGGCTCTTCATCGGAGGAGATATCATCCAGGGACCCGATGTTATTCACGGGATAGCCAACGGCCATAAAGCGGCCAAAGGCATCGATAAGTTTCTGAAAAGCAAATAATCTTCGAATATTATCCAATCGAAAATCTAAAGGGAGGTTCTAAAAAGGGAACCTCTCTTTTTTTTTCTTTCATGAATCCAGATAAAGTAAAAATTTTTAACATCAATTTCCTGTAAATTCTCACAATCTGTCATTCAATCGATTATAATAATAATTATTCTTGACATCATGTAAATTCCCAAATAGCATATGGATAATTTTATATAGGTAATTGTGTATAGTTATTTAAGTATATATTTATAGGAGGACTGATGAAAAACTTCATAATTTCAGCTTTGCTGGTTTTCGCCGCATGGCTGATGCTGAACGGTTCATTAAATCAGTCCGTTCTCCTGATCGGCCTGGTCGTTACCGCTGTCATCGCGCTTTTCTTTTCGACCCGGCATCCCGTTTTCAAAGATGTGAAACTGAGTCCCAAAGCCATAGCGGCTATGGTCGCCTATGTTTTCGTCTTCAGCTGGGAACTGCTCAAAGCCAATTTAGACGTGGCTTTGAGAGTACTCGCGCCCTCCCTGCCGGTGAACCCCGGTATCGTGGAGATAAAAACGGGTCTGAAATCGGAGATCGGACGATTGGCTCTGGCCAATTCCATCACTCTGACTCCCGGGACGCTCACCGTGGACGTTAAGGACGATTCCCTTTTCATC
>NZ_JACHGJ010000019.1 GCF_014207565.1 Spirochaeta isovalerica
GTGGCAACTTTAAACCGGAATGGGTGGCAACTTTCGTCCGGAATGCCCGGCAACTTTGAACCGGAACAGGTGGCAACTTTCAGCCGGATTCTCTATATTGTCTATATTCTCTTCAATTATTATTTCATTATCCTGCTTTGAATAATTTAATAATCCGATCGTTCCTGATTTTGATTCAATTATTATATAGTTGTTGGTTATGAAATAATTTAATTGATTAGATTTCATAACAGATTCAAGTAGATTCTCATTGTTATTGAATTGAAATCTTTGTATATTCTCGAAAAGATCAATAATCTCAAGGCGATTATTTTTATTTATTGATAATATTTTTTCATTATGTAGTTCTAGTAATTGTGGGACATTAGAATAGTTAAAACAAAGAGATTCATTTTTTATCTGAAATGAGTCTAAATCAAATGATTTTATTTTTGAATTATGGTAATCCCAAAACCATATTAAGTTATTATTAATCACAATATCTGTTGGTCCTGAAGGTTCTATTCCTTGATCTGTATGATGATATCCAATTTGATTCAACTCGCTCCCTATATTAAATGAGTAAATTACTTCCATTTCTCTATTTATAACTGGTAAGTCTAAAGCACTAAGAGGAATAAATGAAAATAATAGTAAAATTAAAATATTCTTCAATCTTTTGCTCCTTTAATTTCTATAAATTCTTTTTTTAATCCAAGACCTATATCCACATAACGTCGATTTCACCTGTTTGCGTAAATGGCGAAAATCCTGCCTGCGTAGCAGAAAAAGCAGGATTTATGCCATAGCAAATCTGGTGCAAATCCTTGTTATATTTTTATTTTAATTCTAAAGCCGTAGTATAAATTTCATATGATTTATTTTTATCTATCGGCATCTCATTATATGCTCGCATAAATGCATAATTGAAATCCTGATCTATATAAGGGAAGGTTTGTAAGATCATATTTTTATTTACATTTATCTCGTTTTTTAGCAAATCTTCATTGAATTCAGTATCAGTAAGATAGAGTATTACAGGCATAATACCGTCAGCTGAAACAAAATGTATATCTAAACCAATTATCTCAATATTACCTAATTTAATAGGGAAGTTATAAATCTTATTGATTTCATTTGATGTTGCTTCAATAAAATCCTTATATTCTGTTTCGTGTCTATATTGAAGGAATGAAGCAGGTCTTAATATATTATTTAGAGCAATATTTAGCAAAGCAGAGCTTGTTATGTGACCTTGTTCAAATAAGTTCTTACTTCTTTTATAGAGAATCGGAGCTGTTTCTCCAATTAAAGAATAATTGCCTAATTGTAATATATTTGCTTTCCACTCATCATTATATTTACTAAAACTCATAAACAATAAATATTGTGGACCAGGGTTTTTACTAGTAAAAAAGATATTATACGATTCTTTATCATAGAATTGAAGATTGTTGATGATAAACTTATCTTCATCTGACGACCCAATTACAGTGACAATAGAATCTTCTTTTCCTTCAATTAATCTAGAATAATATTGATCTTTAATTGAAAAAGTGTTGTTAGTAAGGAAAGCTGAAAATTGATCCGCAAAGCTTTTAATATCAAATTTTTCTAGTGTCAAAAGATTAGGTGATAAGTTATCTCTTAAATCTTCATAGTTTTGATCTCTAATAGCATTCATAATAGACAATGAAGTTTTATTAATATTCGATCTGATTGTAGGATCAATCTCATCATTAATTTCAGTTGCTACAGTATATGATCCTACACTACAGCTAAGTAAAAGAAGAATTAGAGAGAATAAGCAAATAAGTTGTTTCATTTTAAAACCTCTTTGAGTTTATACTATACCGAGCCCATGGACGGGCGAGTCTAAAATCCCGATTTGTCGGATTTGGCACTTAACGGCTCGATTTTACCTGATGTTTCCGGACCGTTCGCATTTAATCTTTATAATATGGCTGAAATCAGTTTCTACCAATAACAGTAGTCCGGAAATTTGGGCGGAATGAAATGCAGCCAGGTAAAATCTGTTAAGTGATGAGTCCGACGAATTTATAACAGATTCACAAAAACACCATGGACGGTGTTTTTGTGCATGAATTTAATCAAACTCCAAATATTATTTTATATATTCTCTTTAATCCTTACAGATTTTGATCCAAAAATTGGAACGATCCATATAACTATCATAGCTAAATAATAATTCTCAATTTCAGTTCTTTTCATCAGTTTTAAAGTAGTTATTATTGCATAGACAATGTGCGAAATAATAAGTCCATAAAAAAGAATAACGTATCCAAAGGCTAGAATGTCCATATTTTCCTCTTTTGCATTATATAATTTTGATAGTAATAATAATATTTTTATAGTTTTAATGAAAATAGTTTTTGTTCAATTTTGAAATATAACGCCCCAATAAGTTGCCGGCTTGTCCCTGGAGCGAAGCGGAAGGGTTGGCGTGGGATTTGCATCGAAACGCAGTGGAGTGCAGATCCCATGACAAAAAACGGTCAACTTCATTGGATTGTTCTACCGCTTTCATTTCTTTTATGTTAACTCACTTTTAATTAATAATTGCAAAGAATATTTATGCTTTATTTTTTCTAATTCAATAAATCCAAAATTTTTATAGAAGGAAAGTGCTGGATTATTTTCCCAAACCATAAGTCGAATTTCATCATAATTATGATCTATTCCCCAATTTATTATGGACTTCATTATCTTTTTACCAATACTTTGTTTATGATAATCTGGGTGTAGAAATAATCGCTGAATTGAAATGATTGTTCGATCAAAATCAATTTGATAAAACCCAATAGGCTTATTGTTATGTAAAATCATTTCTATTGTATGATAGTCAGCATCAAATCTATTATTAAACATTTCTAGATCTACTTCATAAAACTCTCGAACTTGATTGAATATTGTTCTTTCATATATATCTAGAATGAAAGATTTATCTGATTTATTGCAGATTCTAGAAGTTAAATTATTATTTTTATCGTAAAAATGATACAATGTCTTCTCCATACCTAATTTATATATGATTCACCAGTTGTGATAGAAATAATATCTTCAAAAGCACTCTCTCGTTTTACAACATATGTTGCATCACTGATATTATTTTCTTCATCCGTAATTTTTATACAGTTCAGACCTGCTTTTATAGCCCCTCTTATATCTGCTATTTCTGAATCCCCAATCATAATAATTTCTGATTTATTGAGATTCAATTTATCAATGACATAGTTATATGATTGGATAGATGGTTTCCGAAAACCAATATCGCTAGACCAAGCGATAACATCAAAGAATTTATCTAATCCTCGATTTTGTAAATCATTTTGAAATATTTCTGCATCACCAGTTACATTCGATAAGAGAGCTATTTTTAATCCTATATTTTTTAATTTTGTTAAAAGAGGTATTGAATAAGTCTGTGTTTTACAATTTTTGGTGAATGTCTTCAGATGTTCTCGACCAATGCTCTCAGTAAATGGGGTTCCAAATTCATCAAAAGATTCTTTCCAGACACTAATCCATGATGGTTGTTCTACCTGATCAGGCTTATAGAGTTTATAGATTTTATTCTCTATAGAAAGACCTATTGCCTTTGAATTCGGATTATCTAAAATTTGTTCCAGTGAATCTGCTAAAGAGGATGACCGAGTGAGTGTGTTTCCAAAATCAAAAATTATTCCCTTGTACAATTGTCAGACCTTATTCTTTCTTAAAATAGTTTATTATTATACATTAACAATATATGCGATTTATTTGATTGTATATAGTTATCATACTTTCCAATACGATTTTCTATATCTACTTTTCTCCATCCTACGAAGTAGGATTAATATGTTCTGAATTTGAAAAAGGAAATTGTTCAAAAAGATCAATAATCTACTTATAGTGTCGGTAGAACGTCGCCATAACGAGCCGACTCGCTTCTGGAGCGAAGCGTAAGAATTGGCGCTGCATTTGCCTCAGAGCGAAGCGGCGAGCACATGCTGTGCCAAAGACTCGGTCTCTGTTCATGGCTTTGTTCTACCGCGTATTTTATCATTGAATAATTCTTAAGAAAATATTTGTTGGATGATCTTTAGAATAAGACTTCCGAACATACTGACGTAATAAATCTGGATCATTTTAAAAATTTAGTAAACAATTATTCGAAGCCAGATCCATTACATCTATTGACATTGTTAGGGCTCATATATAATAAATGGTAAATTCTATAGAATTAATTATTCATCTGATTATTGTACTATTGAATATTTTCGGATAGACACATCTTGCTTATATTCTCCCGAAAAATTATTGATCACCTCAAAAAAATAATATATATCATTCTGTCTTAGAATTCTTAAATGTTCAGGTACTGTATAGGAAAAACTACTTAGTAATACTGGCTGATCTTTTTGTGAATAATCAATGATGTAATCAGCCCATGATCCAACAAATAGATCCTCTTTTAATGATGATCCTTCGTTTATATGAGGTTCTCCTCTATACACTTGGTTTAATGTACCGTCAGTATTAATTTCATATATTGTAATCGTATTTGTAAAACATGAAATAAAATAATTTTCAGTCATTGATAGATTTAGATGTTCAAACTCAATATCAGTTCTATTCGATAAAATTACAGGATTTTCTGCATCATCAGTAATATCAAAAGTTACTACCCGTTGTAATGAATTATCACTTGAATTATAGGAAAAATAATATAAAAAATTATTATATGATAAGATTCTGGAAGAATTATTCGAAAACTGCTCATCAGGTGTTAATGTAACCGAAGAAGTACCAATAAATGTAAAAATGTTACTATTCCACTGATAGATATTAAGACCACTGGATGTCGGGGCATATATATAATCTCCTATTTTGACAAAGTCGTAAATTCCATCCGTATCTTCAGCTCGCTCTAATAGATCTCTCTCAATTAAAGATATATCATTTATATCACTAATATCGTAGAAATAGATATCTGACCATCCAGAAAATATTAATTGATCATTCTCAGTAATTAACTTAGCTATTGGATTTCCTATACTGGATGAAGAAACATTTGAAATAAAAGATATAGAATTAATGAATTCTAAATCACTGGCGTTGTATATATTAATAGTATCATTCTCTGTAGGAACAAACATATAACCTCTATTGTCAATAATAGAATCAGCATAATAGTCTGTATCAATAAATGAATAACTTTTAGCTTCTAATTTAAATATCTCATCAAAGGTTAAATTGACATCAGTATTCCCATTTTCACACCCTAACACTAAAAAAATCACAATACATAATGCTAGTAATTTTATTTTAAATTTCATAATTATTTCTCCATTTTGATTTTTAATAAGATTTATTATTAAACAAACAAACCAATTCAAAGTTTAGCATAATATTGCATAATTTAAAGTTGTTTTTACTATATCTATTATTTTTCCATCATCAGATGGAAAATTAATATGCATCGAATCTAAATAAGAAAATTGTTCAAAAAGACAAACAATTGTTACATAGTGTCGGTGGAACGCCGTTTTCAGCTGCAAGCCGTTAAGCTGGCGTGAAATCTGCCAGCGAAGCAGAAAAGCAGATTTCATGACAGTAGGATTGTCAGTTGCAAAACCTTGTTCTAAAGCTATATCAGAATAAGTCAATATGGTTGTAGATCAACTAACAAATGTATTTTTCTTTTACATTGGAAATGCTGCTAGTAAACCTTGAAATACGGTATTTGAAGCAACTCCCAGTAGTATGTTTTTAATTATATTCATTGACTCTTGAATAACTGTCATTTTGGGATTCTTTTTTGAGATTAAGAATTTTACAGTATCAATTTCTTCGTTCAATTCTTGATTTTTTAATTGTTCCTCATTAATGGCTTTCTCCAAATTTTCAATCCATTTTAGGATTTCCTCATTGCTACTGTTATTTATATTTGAAACTTGTGTTGAATTCGTATTTCCCATTTGAATTGGAGCATTACTATTTCCACCAATGTTGATAATATTATTAATGTAATTAACTGGAGGAAAGTATTTAGTTTCTATATCTGGATGTTCATGCGCATTCTCTATTTCTTGTATACCTCCATGAGTAATACGAATTATTCCCCCTAAAGCCGCAAATTCGAGTAATCCTTCATCAGATAGATATTGTGCTACATCGTGAGATAGATTGTTTTCTAATCCTATTTTCTTTCCTAATTCAATTGCACTAATTAATTCATTTTTTGAACCACCTGTCGCATTATACAGTTCATTTAAAAACTTATATCTAGCAGCCTTTTTTTCTTTAATATCCATAGAATTAAGTTCTCCTTTAGTTTTACCCCAGTAAATGATCTGTTCTGCTTCAATTGATGGCCAAATATACCGATTACCACTACTAGCTTCAATCCATCCTTTTTCATCAGCGAAACGAATCGCATATTCTACTTTTTCTTTATCATGTTTGCATAGCTTATATATCTCTGTATTAAAAACTACGAATGCCATCGATGATGTTTTTGTTGCATTATGCGCTTTAAATAAATATAAAACAGCAAGTTCAAGTTGTGTGTACCTCATATAACCTCATTTAATATTTTATTAAAATCCCATGCAATTATTGAATGTTTATAATTGTTCAAGATCTCGTCCTATAAACTCAGCAGATGAGTTCCATGCACATTTCTTTTCATGTGTCTCAGGGTCAATATAGTATCGATCTTCAAACACTGTATTCATATCCCATTCCCAAGATAGACTCAAACCAACTTTATAATCTCTTCTTTTAGTAGGATAAATTCTATAATTTGTAATACTTTTTCCTGGACTCTTTTCTTCTAAAATTATTCCAACAACATCTTTATCAATAATAGTACATTCTTTGTTTTTATATATCTCAATATTAGTATTATATACTGTATGTTTCGTCTGAGGAATAATTTTTAATGTCCTTAATAATGTAAGGCCAATATCAATAACTTTAATTATTTCTTGATCTGAAGTCTTGCCACGACTATGAATTATTTTATTTCGTACATCCCAAAATATTTTCAAAGAGCTTAAGGTATTTTTTGGAATAACTCCTTTCTTAACTAAAAAATCTACTGAAGAAGGAATTGATACAATATTAATACTTTTATACCAACCGGAGCTATACATAATATTTTTTACAGTTTTTTCAATCTCAATAGCGAGTTCCAATAATCCTGTCCTTGGATTTTGTGTTGAAAATTCAATAATTTTTTGAGAATAATCATCTACTGGATTTCTATCTTCTGGAATCTCATTTTTTGATTTACTTACAACTTCTCGTAAATCATCAATTTCATCCGCTAATTCAATTTCATTGCCAAATAGAGTTCCTCTTTTGATTCTATTTAGAAAAGTAGAAATATCTGACTTGAATAAAAGTATAATTATCAGAGTAATGATTGGCCACAAAACTGTGGAAATAGCTTCAATAATTTTTACAATATTATCAATTATCATTTCACCCCTCTTATTTGCTTACAACAATACTGTGTCATGTAATATGTTTTTCTTATATATTAAATAGATAAAATTCCTTGCTTCTTTACAAGTTTATTCTGTCTTTAGAACGTCGATTTCACCTGTTCGGCTATGTCAAGAATCCTGCCTGCGTAGCAGAAAAGCAGGATTCTTGACATAGCCGAATCTGGTGCAAATCTTTGTTATATTTCTTATTTATGTAGAGCCTTTATGACTGTTTCTTGATTCATCATTCCGTGTCTAAAGAGGTTAATTGGGAATTCTTTTCTTTTTACTT
>NZ_JACHGJ010000020.1 GCF_014207565.1 Spirochaeta isovalerica
ATGGATTATGTTTAAACTGTTTCCGGGTTACAAAGTCGCAATAATGTTGCCAGTCCTGCGGAACGAAAAAAACATCGTATATTCGCAGAACGTTAGATGCAATGGCTCAGGAATATATTTGTTATGACTAAAACAGAAATTACATACAATCTTCCTCAAAAAGTTGGTGATTATTACATAAGAGAAGCCAATTCTATCGATCATTGCATAAGAGCTAATTGGCCTGATTATCCAGATGAATATGTTTTATTCAATTCTTCTTCAAGATTCTTAAAATTCGAAGAACAGATTAATAAGTTTCGTGACAAAATTACCGATAACAATATCATTTTATCTGTTTTAAGCAGCAATGGTATACTTGTAGGTCATTTCTCAATTTTACAAATTGATTGGAAAGAAAAAAAAATTGGGAATATGGGCATCAGAATTCATCCAAATTACTGTAATAAGGGTGTTGGTTCTCTTATATTGGAATGGATTAGCAATTTTTTCCATTCTCATGGTTTTCTGCAAATAAAATTGGATGTCTTGTCATCCAATAAAAGAGCTATTCGATGTTATGAAAAAGTCGGTTTTAGAAGTATAGAGAATGTAATTGAGAAATCAGAATCCTTTACTATAATGCAGAAAATATTGTAACCACCTGAGCCAAAGCATCTAACAGACAATATATGCTCGTTTCACTCGGGCTTCGCCAAATGCAGCACTTCGTGCTACACTTCATATATTGTCAGAACGTTGTAGGCAATTAATTTAAGGACTACCTTGCAAATTCGAACAGAAACCAACATTGAAAAGATCAAAATAGAAGAGATTATTTCTCTATATATCGAGAATGGATGGGGAGACTCCTATGATCCAGAACTCGTAGAAAACTATTTTAAAAACTCAACCTACTCTGTTTTTGCTATAGATCAGGAATCTAGTAACCTAATAGGTTTTGCCAGAGTTCTGAGTGACAATTATCACACTACATGGATTGCTGAAGTTGTCGTCTCCCTTGCTTGCCAACGAATGGGTGTTGGTACAATGTTGATTTCTGAGATTAAAACAAATTTCAACCATACTTCGATTTATGCAGAGACTTTCTCTGGCAAGGAATCTTTCTTTGTCCGGAATGGAATAAAGGACAGGAAAAATATGGTTGTCGTTTCAAGACGTAAACATCCTTAAATGAACTGCCTACAACAGCGAATATACGGTTCCGCCTTCGGCTCCACCCAAAATGCCTTTGACAATTACCCGTTAAATTGTGTTACAATTTCCCGTGTAATTATCAACCCCTACGGGGTACAGGCACCTTCGTATATTCGCGTGCCGTTATAGGCAATACCGCACCAATGCGTTTCGATAATATGATATAAATAAATATAGGCGGTCTTAAAATCCCCGCGCCCCAAGAAGCCCGGCGTCCATGCCGGGCTAATATAAGGGATTTAGGAAATTATAAAAAATGAGTTTAGTAGAAGTAAATATACAAGAAAGCAGTTAAGGGGGATCTTGTGATTAATAAAATTACAATGAACAAGGTCGCAAGTTATAAGAACTCCGTTATTATTGAAACCGATAAGAAAGTCAATCTTATTTATGGTTTGAATGGTACTGGCAAAAGTACTTTGTCAGATTTCTTATATAATCCTTCTGATCCACGTTTTTCAAATTGCTCAACTGAAGGTCATAATAGCGAAGATATCCTCGTATATAATCAACAATTTATTAGGGACTATTTTTATGAATCAGAAAATCTTAAAGGAATATTCACTCTATCCAAAGAAAATAAAGTCGCTGAAGAAAAAGTAAAAGCAGCCGAGAAGGAAATTGAAGGCTTAGAATCTAAAAAGACGATCAAGAACGAGGAAAAGACCAAGCAAGAAACAGAACTTGATGATAAAAAGAAAAATTCAGAAAATCGAGTCTGGGAAATCAAAACAAAGTATGCTGGAGGAGACCGAGTTCTTGAATATTGCCTTGAAAACCTAAAAGGCCAAAAAGAAAAACTTTTTAATCACATTCTTTCGATAGAAAAGTTAGAAGAAAAGCCATTAGATACAGTAGAGCAATTAAAAAAAGAAGTTGAAGCCGTTCAGGGAAGCAACGCTCAAAAGTATGCTTTGTTACCAAAAATTGAATTTTCAGAAAACGGTATTGAGACAAGTGAATTATTCCAAAAACAAATTGTTGGGAATGAAAATAGTACAATCGCTGAATTGATAAAAGAGTTAGGTAATTCTGATTGGGTAAAAAAAGGACTCGGATTCTTATCAGAAACGATTTCTCCAGATGGTGATGCATGTCCATTCTGTCAACAAAAGACAATTACCAGTGAACTAAAAGAAAAGATCGAAAGCTTTTTTGATGAATCATATGAAAAGGATCTCAATGATATCAAAGAATTAAAAAACAATTATGAAGATGAAATAAACCGTATAAATCAGAAAGAAGTATATGTCGTAAATCCTTTCATTTCAGAGAATGAAGATAAGTTTGATAATTTATTTGATGGATTAATTACTACTCTTAAGAGAAATATTCACCTTATTGATGATAAGATCAATGCACCTAGCAAAATTATAGCTCTAACTGATAGTTCAGAAATGGTTGATGTTTTAAATAATTTTATTACTGATATAAACATCTCCATTACTGATCACAATGACAAAATTGACAATAAAGAAACAACTCTTAGTAATATCAAAAATAAATTCTGGTCGATTATGCGTTGGGATTATGACCAGACAGTCAGTGTATATCTTAAAGAAAAAAGTAGCATAGAGAAGAATATAAAATCAATTGATGATGAATTAGAAAATATTGATCAAAAATTATTAGAGCAACGAAAAGTTGCAGTTGAAGAGCAAAAGAAAACTATCAATATTGAAGAAGCTATTGGGAATATAAATAGTGGATTAACAGAACTTGGGATAGATGGGTTTAAAATTGAAAAATACAAAGATGAATTATATCAGATAAAACGCAGTGAAGAATGTAGCGAGACCTTTAAAACTTTAAGTGAAGGTGAAAAAATGATAATCAGCTTCCTTTATTTTAGGGAGTTATGCAAAGGGAAAAAATCTGCTTCGTCCCAAGCTAATAAAAAAATAATAATTATAGATGATCCAATTTCAAGCTTGTCACATGTTTATATTTTCAATGTTGGTCAAATGATTAAGAATGAATTCTTAAATTTCTCAAATGTCGAGCAATTATTTTTACTTACCCATAGTCTTTACTTTTTTTATGAAATGACAGATACAAATCATGAAAGAAGAAAGGAGAATCAAAAGCTTTTTCGATTATTGAAAAATAGTACTGGTACACAATTAGCAGATCTGAAATATGAAGAAATCCAAAATGATTATCATTCATACTGGTATATTATAAAGGATGCCCAACAGCCACCAGCCTTAATTGCAAACTGTATGCGCAATATCATTGAGTATTTCTTTAATTTTATTGAGAGAAGAGATCTGAATAATGTATTTCAAAAGCCAGAATTACAGGCAACTAGATTTCAAGCTTTCTGTCGTTATGTTAATAGGGAATCACATTCTCTTGGACAAAATATTTTTGATTTCAAAGAATTTAATTATGATGATTTCAAAGAAGCTTTTGGCCTGGTCTTTATTCAAAGTGGTTATGAAGAACATTATAAAAAAATGATGAAATAGAGAGGGGAACCGCCTCCGCCATCCATGGCTCCGGTGGTGGGGCGCGGGTATTTTAAGAAACTGGCAACCGGAGGGTGCGGTACAGCCTATAACAAGAAATATGCAGTTACGGGCTAAAGCCCTTCACCAAAATTGCCTTTAACAAATATCCGTAAAATTGTATTACAATTTTCCAGATATTTATCAACCCCTTCGGGGTACCAGGCAACTTCGCATATTTCTGAAACGTTAAGTGAAAAGTCCGACTAATCGGAATTCAAATCCTCGGCATCCTTGCCTCGGAATAAAAATAGGAAGAATTTATGGATGCAGTTTTTTGGAACAATGTTTTCGATAATAGAATCAATTCTATTCCACCAGAAGAATACCTAATTGAAAAAAAACATTTGTTATATGGTAAAACAGTTCTGGATTTAGGGGCTGGAGACGGAAGAAATTCAATATATTTAAATGAAATAGGCTACCATGTAACAGCGATAGATTTTTCAGAAACTGGTTTGCATAAAATAAAGGAAATTAGTTCTAATGTTGTTACTGTTTTAATGGATATTAATAATGAAACAGAGCTATCGAAAATTGGGAGCTTTGATAATATTATCCTTAATCATTTCATTCCTGATCAAAAATCAATACAATTATTACCTGATCTACTAAATGCAAATGGAGTTTTACTTTTAGTCGCTTTTGACAAAATTATGGAACAAAAACGTAAGAATACAAAAAACCTCATTATTGGAAATGAGCAAATAGAATCTCTGAAAGATTCAATGGATATTATTCATATTGATCAAGTTAACGATGATCGGGGTATATTTAATAGGTGTTTATTAAAAAAAAGAAAAATATAAATCGGGTAGCCGGAGGCTTTTAACCTCCAGCCCCCACACCACCCCGCATGCGGGTCCGCACGGGGCGGTTCACTTCATGGAGCAAAC
>NZ_JACHGJ010000021.1 GCF_014207565.1 Spirochaeta isovalerica
GCCGTCGACTAACAGTTGGTATAGCATTAAACTATACGTGGGTAGCTGTAGAGGACTTTCACCTCATGAGCATATCGCCATGTCGGGCGTACCAAGGCCACTGAAGTTGACCTTTTTTTGGCATAGGATCTGCTCTTCACTTCGTTCCGATGCAAATCCAACGCCAACCCTCCGCTTCACTCCGGGACAATCCGGCAACTTAGTGGGTCGTTATATTTTTAAGAAATTTATTTTGAAATTTTAATGATAACTTGGTTTTAAATTAGTCGGAGGATTTATTGGATTTTGTTGAAGTTTGGCATATCGGTACTCAAAATATTGATACTGGCGAATTTATGGGTTTTATATATATTGGCTTAGCATTCATTGTTCTTGAAAGTGTTGCTCTATTATCAAGAAAAATCTGGGGTTCAAACTCCTTTTTATTCAATTTCATTAATGCATTTTCACGACCCCAATACCCTAATAGTAAAATATTCTTATTAATAGGAGGCATCTTAATATTATTTGGTATTGGTAACTACTTTGTTATAAATACTAATCTATCGAGAATGTCAAAATATCTAGATCATCCTGCTATTAAAGTAATTGAAGGAACAATTAATGTTCAGTTTGAGCAGCCAGAATCTGGTCATGCTGGTGGCGATATTATACAGATTGATAAGTATATTTTTAAAATTAATTATTTTTCATCAACTCTTTATTATCACAATTCTATTGCTCATAAAGGTATATTAACTTCAGGTAAATACTTAAAGATTTATGTCCTTCCGTCTAATGAAGATGAAAAACATAATTTTGGAGCAGGAAAAATATTGAAAATTGAAGAAAGAATCTGAATTTAGTTATTGATGGCATTTCTATCCTGTTTTAAAATGGCGTCCTTGCCATTTTAAAAGTTGCAACAAATTCGTCGGACTCATCACTTAACATGTTTTTCATGGCTCCATTTCATTCCACCCAAATAACCGGAATAATTATACTTGAGGAATCATGAGAACAGTTTTAATATTGAACTTTAGAAACTCGTTCCGGTTACTTCATGAAAAACAGGGACGTTAGATGCAAGAGTAAAATGCTAGCTTTTCTTTGTTTTAAAACTCCTCCGCGACAAGATCAGCTTAAGTAATTTTTTTGTATTAGGATTTCTTTCGTCCATAACTTTCTTAATCAATGCAGCCAGAAGTAACCACGAAACTTTTTTGTTTTATTGCATTAAACTGTAATGTTGTCTCCAAATCTCTGGCTGGCGATTGAAACCGTTTTTCAGGTAGTTCTTCGATGTCGCGAATTATCCAGGAAGAAATGAAAGCTTTTTAATCCTGAAAAACGGAATCGCTTTTTTACAAAAATAAAAATGGACGAAATCCGTTTTTGATTGGCCGGTTCATTCATCAGAGAGTGGCCCTTAAGCAGACTTGTCGCTCCATACCTTTTTTCCCAAAGTGTCATTGGCAATAAGCCTTTTGGTTTCCCACCGCATTTTACCCCTGCATCTAACAGCGAATATACGCGGCGCCTCCGGCTTGGGCTTCGCCATATTTTTTTCTCTGTCAAAATTATTGCAGATGAGGTTATACTGCTACTGCGAATGGATTATGTTTAAACTGTTTCTGGGTTGCAATCTCGCAATAATGTTGCCAGTCCTTCGGAACGAAAAAAACATCGCATATTCGCAGAACGTTATAGAAAATTCCAATTTCATACTGGATAAAAAGGGCTTGGCCTTCCGTGGCCAAGTGGAGGAAAACAGTTTTGTCGAAGAGATTTTTTCTTACTCAAATATTGTTGTTACTGTTAAGTCATGGAGCTTTCAGCCAAAATATCGATCTTTTAATTACCTATAACAATGACTCAAGTGAAATCATTTCTGTTCCTGATGACATTACGAGGATTTATAATTTCAAAAAGGATTTGATTGTCTATCGAGAGGATGAAGTTGTTATAAGACATCAACATCGACCAATAAAAAGTCTATCAGATTTGGCTCATTTCCAGAATCTCGAAATAGCTGACCTAGTTTATACTTTTGATTCTTGTACAAGTTTGGATTTTCTTAAATCTTCAGTAATAGAGAAATTAGACATTTCTTGGGGTGTGAGTAATATAAATCTGGATTTTGTAAAAAGTATGATCTATTTGAAAGCACTAAGATTGAATCATATAGAAAACATCAATCTTGAAGATATCGACCTAAGTAATACTAAAATTGAATATCTACAAATCTCCGATTGCAATATTTCCTCTATAGGGAATTTCACTTTCAACGATTCATTAAAATATATCCATTTTGGATACAATAAAGATATTTCATTTACATCACAGTTTATAAGCGAATTAAATAATCGCGGTGTTACTTTAATTTCAGACAAAAAACCTGAAGGAATAGAAAATTTCATACAGACATACAGTTCTGGAGTTATTGTATATGGAAAATATGGTATGAGTGAAATGTGAAATGGAAAGAACATCCCGAGCCCTCCATGGCTCGGGATGGAACTATAACAAAATCGAAATTGGAACTTCCTATAACAGACAATATATGCTCGTTTCACTCGGGCTTCGCCAAATCTACCACTTCGTGGTAGACTTCATATATTGTCGGAACGTTAGAAGAAATGCCGAAAAAAGGCTGGTAACAAATACAGAATGCTTGAACTAAAAATACTACTGATACCCTTATTCGCTTTCATTATTCATTTTATTGGGACTCTTTCATATTCAGTAAGGATTGTTGGAGTCAGAACTGGAAAAATAGCCCTTTCCTTTTCTTTGTTTAACATCTTTGTCTTGTTTTCTAGAACTGCAAATACATTTCTAAATCCCCTACTCTCAAAAAATGTCGAAACCAATATCGCAAATCAAAACTTTGATAATAATATCTGGCTGTTTCGGATTATATTATTGGCTGCAAGTCTGGCAACATTAGCTGGTATTTTCTTAATTCCTATGTTTCAAAGATTATTCTCTCTAGCTGTTACTTCATATTCAGAACATAAATCGATGAAGCGTTTGCTATTGAGATTCTTCTCAATAGATGGGATATCTGATGTTAAAAGAAGTTTTGTAATTCCCAACAGGGATAATATAAAGCTTTCAGCTAAAACCAGAAAAGGCCTGATAGTTCCTTTTCTTCTCAATATTATTATTGTGGCTATTTTATCTGTTGGCAGCTTATCTTCACTTTATGCTGGGTATCTGGTTCCCGAGTTTAGATCTACAGCAAATTCTCTACATTCAATTGTAAATGGTCTAGCAACAGTTTTACTTTTTCTTATAGTTGATCCATATTTAGCCGGTATGACAGATGATGTAGTCTCTGGAAAAATTAAAGAATCAATTTTCCGGAAAAATGTAGTATTCTTGTCTATCTCAAGATTTTTGGGCACATTATTAGCCCAATTATTGTTATACCCCTCAGCTTTAATAATTGCACAAGTCTCTAAATTGCTATGATTTTTTTCGGCACATCTTCTAACAGACAATATATGCTCCGCTTTGCTCCGGGCTTCGCCAAATCTAACACTTCGTGCTAGACTTCATATATTGTCGGAACGTTATAAGACATTGGCCAAAGGATTTATATGACAAGATTATTTTTCATAAGACATGCAGAATCAGACTATTCGATAAAAGATGACTTTTATCGACCTCTTACTAGTTCAGGCTCATTTGCAGCTAAAAAAATCCCAGATCTATTTGAAAATACTCACATTGATCATTTTTATAGTAGTCCATTTGTTAGATCGGTACATACAATTCAATACCTGGCAAATCAATGTGAGAAAAATATTACTCTATGCCCAAATCTTCAAGAACGTAAAGTTGGTAGTTGGGTAGAGGATTTTTTTACATACGCACAAAAACAATGGCATAACTTTGATTATAAGATTGAAAATGGTGAATCTTTAAATGAAGTTCAAAAACGCAATATCAATGAAATTAATGTGATACTGCAAAATCATCAAAATCAAAATGTTGTTATTGGCACTCATGGAACTTCACTTTGTACTATTTTAAATCACTTCGATGCTCAATTTGATTTTGAATATTTTCAATCTATTGCAAAAAAAATGCCATTGTTTATTGAATTGCAGTTTAATGATTTGTCTTATATAGCTATGAATGAACTGCATACGGATGCTTTGGCCAACGTCTTATAACAAGAAATATATGCTTCGCTGCGCTTCGGGCGTTGCCACATTGGCTTCGTTCCTCAGCCAACGTCATATATTTCTGGAACGTTAGATGCAAGAGTAAAATGCTAGCTTTTCTCTGTTTAAAACTCCTCCGCGACAAGATCAGCTTAAGGAATTTTTTTGTATTAGGATTCATTTC
>NZ_JACHGJ010000022.1 GCF_014207565.1 Spirochaeta isovalerica
TCACACCCGTTCCCATCCCGAACACGGAAGTTAAGCTCAACTGCGCCGATGGTACTGCAATTATGTGGGAGAGTAGGTCGTCGCCAGGCTTTTTTCTTTCTATTAAAAAAGTAGAGAGTTAAAAACAGAAATTAAAAAACCTGTTAGTGAAATGAAAATGTTTTCAAAATATTGACATTTCGCTTTATTGTAGGATATTATCCTGCTTGAGTCTGCCTGGATGGTGAAATTGGTAGACACGCTAGTTTCAGGGACTAGTGCTCGCAAGGGCGTGGAGGTTCGAGTCCTCTTCCAGGCATGATAAAGAAATCTAATTGCTTACATTGTAAGTAATTAGATTTTTCTTTTTATAATTTGTATACAAAGCGAGTCCGAAAAAATCTGCTAATAGTTTATATGTAAACAATTAGCATCTGTAATCCCTTCAAAAATTCAGGTCTTAAGTCGTAAAATCTCTTTTTTTTTGGTTCCAACGCAGTTCAAGTGTCTACGGTTTTGGGGGAATGTCAAACCGCTCTACTTTTTCCCAGATCATATAAACTTTGCTTGATTTCACAGATTGTGAATATATACTAATCTTACCACCAATAATTAAAAGATAACAACATGCTAAGGACAGGAGTAAAAAATGACAGCACGAAACTTTTTATTTTCATATAAAGGAAGAATATCAAGAAGTAATTTTTGGGCGTTTTACATGGGAGCAATGTTTTGGCAATTGGCTTCAGCCTTTCTAATGGGATTGGATAATATTATTGCAAATGCATTTGGGATAATCTCTTTTTTGGTACTGATCTATTCTATATTTGCAGTTTATGGAAAAAGATGGCATGACCGAGGAAAGTCAGCAAAATGGAATTTTATTTGCTTAATTCCGGGTATTGGAGCAATCTGGGCCACTATAGAATGCGGTTTTCTCAAAGGAAATGAGGGCGAAAATGAGTACGGGCTAGAGCCATATAAGGATGGAGTATCCAGAACTGACCAGGCAGATGTCTCTATGTGATCAAGTAGCTTTGAAATAACGGGTTGAGTTTGGATCGTAGTGGAGAACTCCATTGATGTCTATTGAGTGTTCAGTGATGGTCAAATGTAAGTAATACAATGAGACATTGCTACTTGTGATTTTCGATAATGAATAATGTATTAGTAAAAGTTAATCAGATGGTTGAAGAGTTATGAATAAGGAATCAGATACTATGAAGCTGTGTAAAGTTATCTGTAGTATCGATAAAAACAACCACATGGATTTCCGTGTAGAAACATATAATGTCATTGCAACAGTTAAAAAGTTCAAAACTGCAAATGAAAGGTTGATCGTAGATAGATCAGACCTCGGAGTTCTCATGCTCGATAAGGACTCTTATAGATCAACTAGCATTGATTACTTTATGTGGAGTCTTAAGGATCAAGTGCATAATACTGCTGAAGAGCTACGAAAGATAGTTGCTAGGGAACTTAAGTTTCGTAAGGAATCTTCTGGACTAATACAAATCCTTCCGTCGGAGATGAATGAGCGGGCTAGTTCAGAGACTCAGGAAGAGCTCCTGTGGATTAAATTGAACGATAATGTCCGAGTGGTTTCAGACTTTCAGTACAAACTCTGGGAAGGAAATTATATTCCAACAAAATGCCCACAATGTTGGGTGGGTGGAGTGACTGAAATAGACACTTATCGCTTTAGATGCAATGAATGTGGACAGATTTTTTATCATGATGTTTATGGGAAGAAACAGCGTAAAAGCGTATACGTGAATAGGACAAGGAGAATCGTCAATCCGAAAAAAGTTAATAAGCAAAGACCCAAATGGGAATTGATGTTGTTAAAAAATGTTTTCACATCTCTTCTGTTTATTCTGTATATATTTGTTTATTTGTTTGAACATGGCATAATTCTTTGGCAAGTGATTTCACTTGGAGTTTGGGGGTTGTCTGGTGGAATAGCTTTGTTTCTTTTGTTAGAGAATACAGAGCGTACAATGACCCGCAATTGGATTAAAGGCGATAAGCACAATATCTTGAAAAGGGTTTATATGAAATATGAAGTTCTGGTCATCAAAGTGTCAGTATTCACTTGGATTCTTTTATCAATATTTCTAGTCATTATGTTGTAGGAAATCCCTCCATTATTGGAGGGATCAATTTATTTAATCGAAGGGTAATCAAGAGAGAATAGTTCAAAAGAACGCTCTATATACATCAAAGAGGAGAACACCCCTGAATAGAGTTAAAACTGAAGCAGAACAGAAATATGATGAAAAGATCAAGCTATATAAAGCTGATACTGAACGTCTTCAACTGCAAGATGCTTACCTGACAAAAATTGTTAATGAAGGGCAGGAGAGAATTGAGCAGAATCTCCTTTCCTTGGTAGTTACGAATCTCAACCTCGTAAGTTACTATTTGATCCTTAATTCCCTTTCCATGACCTTTCTGGGAAAGAGGAGTGAGACCTTAAATGATGCTCGAAAAGCATGTCTGAAAGCTATTATCTGTTTAGAGAAACTTGTCTCAGATAAGGTGGATGCTCCGTTTTCAGAATACGAAGAGAAAGTGAAAAAGATTTCTGGCTTGAGTGATGAAGCTCGATATGAATTACTTCGGAAAGTAGGCTTCACAATTGATTGTATTATTGATGGGTTTGGGGATAACACAAAATGGCAATGGCACTGGGTAGAAATCGAGGGAAGATTTGCAACAGTTGCTAAGAATCTGCTCAATTTAAAAACCTATCGTGTAGGTAATGACCCACGGAGTAAGGGGTATACGACTCGTGTTAAACATATGAGATTGGTTCTAGTACTACTTCAGAAAGCAGCAGATGGGTATCGAAGAAAATACGAACTATCCACAGATCACCGTTTGGATGATATTAAAATGGCTATCAACTATCTCTCAGCGCAGAGACGAATGTATAACGTTCTTGGAGATAACATCAATTATGAATCCTTGAAGAAAAAGATTAAAATCTGGCAAGCAAGAGCCGAGGCTGATCAAAAACTTAAGAACCTAAAAAGGGCATAAGTTGCCGGGAGAAATCAATGCGTAAACTACATATCTTTTACAACGAAAATCAAAGCACAACAGAGAACATATCTTTCTCCCCCAGTGCAGGGAAGCCAAAACTGTTTGTTGAGAGGATTGGAAATCATCCAAATGTAAATATTGTGAGTGATTTCCCATCTATCAAAAAAGAGCACCTATATCTGGTGCATGATAAACAGCATGTTGATGATGTCCTCTCTTTGAAGAAGATTAATGGGTTCGATAATACGATCAAAGAAGTAACGGACACAATGCTCTGGACAAATGCCAGTTTCCTTTATGCTTCAGTTAATGCAGTTAAATTAAATACCTGCACCTGTAGTCCTACAAACGGATTTCATCATGCTGAATACGATGGGTCAATGGCATTTTGTACCTTCAACGGCTTGATGCTTTCAGCTAAAATTCTTCACGATAAAGGCTATGCCAAACGAATCGGAATCGGAATGTGTCAACATAGATGAAGTATGATCTTTGAAATATTTATGCAGACTTCCTTTCTGATTTCTGTTTCAGTTCTATCCTGGTATCAGCAG
>NZ_JACHGJ010000023.1 GCF_014207565.1 Spirochaeta isovalerica
ATACCTTTTTTACCTGTGTCTCTTTGAATCCGAGACTGTATCTCATAGTTGAAACTCCTTTTAAAGTGATCCTTCAACTATGTTGACATATAGGGGGGGGGGTACATTTTTTCTCAAGATCTCTCTCATTTTCAGATTTTCCGTTGCGAAATGCTGAATCAGCGTTATCGAGTAGATCTCTTTTCCACTTGGAAATCATGTTTGGATGGGCTCCGGTTTCTTGATCAATCTCACTGATTGTTCTTTCTTCGCGAATCGCCATGAGCGCTATCCTGGCTTTCTCTGAATCGCTCCACTTTTTGCGCATCTGTTGTACTCCTTTTGCTGTCCATTATACAGCAATTTCTAATTTAGGAGCTGTACAGCTTCTTGGGAGCACTATAGTGGTTCTTCCACTGGTGTTTTCCAAAGCACTTATGTGGTATCATTGATAATATTCGTGTACTGTTTATAATAAAAATCCATCGCTTGTTTTGTTATTTTCTTAAATTCTTTTCTAGTTAACTCCGGTTGATGATAACTCTGAATTAACTCAGTTATTGATTTATTTCCTTTAGGAATTTGTCTCTCGATCGTTGAAATAAATTCGTTAATGTCTTCCGTCCAAGATTCTTCTATCTGGAAATACAATGAATAAACAGCACGGATTATTTTTTTTATTGATTTTTTTTGAACACTCATCCGTACTGAATCATCTGTTTCAGTTAAGGCAATATTTATGCTTCCGGGTATTTGCTCCTCTGCTGCTACGAAATATGTTTTTTGTAACTCAGGAGACGGATACAGATTGGGTACTTGGTTTGAAAGGTCTGGACCAAAAATACAAATTGATACAATCTTGACCCAAAAACCCCAATCATATGGATTTGAAAGTACATCTTGCACAGTACAAATCGGGACATCTATTTTCGTAACAATATTGAACTTATTTTGCGTTTCGACAGTTAGATTTAGAATAGAGTTTTTCTCGAATTCTGTTGGATTTCTTTTAAGAACAACGGTGAAATCAGCATCAGATTCATATGGAACCGCAGTTCCTTTTGGAATTGACCCACACATATAAATACTATGGATTTCAGAAGCATGTTTTTGTATTGATTCTATAAATGTATCAATAAGTGGTTGAAATTCTTGAGAGTTATTTAGTTTTGGAATTAGTTCCTCAATAGCCTTCATATTGATTCGTCACCTTTGTCCGTAGAACACTCCAAAAACAAGCAGATTCGTTCCCGAAGCATAGCGGATAGATTTGGCGGGATCTTTGCGGCCGAACGAAGTGAGAGCAAAGAGCCTGCCAAAAGAAACTGTCTTCGTTCATTGGCTTGTTATGAATCTTCATTCTCGTAATTGCCGTTTCATCAAGATATCTTCAATATTACGTCTCCCATCTATTACTGCCAGAACAAACACTGTATTCTTTTCAATTTTATACATTAATCGCCAGGGAGAAATAATAATTTCCCTATATTTATTGATATTTTCATTAGCTAATTCCGGAATAATTCTTCCCTGTTCCGGAAAACTCGATAGCTTTTCTGCATTTTCTTTTATTTTTAAGTATTGCTTTTTGGCAATATCGATATTGTCATACGAAATATATTCAATAATCTCATGTAGGTCTTTCTTCGCTGTGACGGTCCAAAGAATATTATATTTCATTGTGACAGCCTTTTATTCTTTGAAAAAAGTATTTTCCATATCTTGGAAAACATCTTCCTGGGTAAAGACCTTATCATTCTGAATATCTTTTTCGCTTTCAGAAAGCAATTTCATGAATCCAAGGCTATTTCTCATTTCCTGATATGTACGCGTATCCAGTAAAACAGCTTTCGCTTCACCATTTTGAGTAATAATTATTGGGTTATGAGTCTCATTAACCCTTTTCAGCATATCAGCAGCATTAGTTTTTATATAAGAAATTGGCTTTATATCGTCTTTCAAATTCATGATTCCACCTCAGTACATTTATGATACCATATTTGGACTATGTTTTCAATTTGAAATTCTATATTAAGAAATTTGGTTTTGTTCAATGAATAATTTAACTCATAATTTAATATATCTATTTGTATAGTAACAATATATTCCATCCTCGAAGAGGATTCTTTCTCTATTATTGTTCTGATCTAATAAAAATATATGTATATTTATAAACATTAATTAGTTGTTTAGAAATAATAATTAATTCCCTTAGCCGCCCGCAGGGCTTCATAACGCCAAAATCACCTGCAGACCGTTAAGCTGGCGCAAATACTGCCGCGAAGCGAAAAGCAGTATTTGTGACAGTAGGGCTGTCAGGTGCATTTT
>NZ_JACHGJ010000024.1 GCF_014207565.1 Spirochaeta isovalerica
GGGAAGAGTACTTACTGGAAGTTCCTGACGGACTCAAATACACCCAGTTCTGCTATCACTTTCAGCAATGGCGGGAAGACGGCGATGTTTACATGCATATGGACCATAAGGCCGGAGACAAGATGTTTGTAGATTATGCCGGGAAGAAGAGAGATATTGTCGATCCGATTACCGGTGAAGTTGTATCGAAAGAGCTTTTTGTTGCCATTCTGCCAGCCAGTCAGCTGATCTACATCGAAGCGACGGATGATCAGACCAAGGAGTCATTCATCCGCTCCCTGGAGAGAGCGATCCGGTTTTTCGGCGGTGTCACCGCTGCCATTGTACCCGATAACCTCAAATCAGCAGTCGTGAAGGCCAACTTCTATGAGCCGGAGATCAATCCTCTGCTGGAGGACTTTGCAGATTACTACAATACCGCAATTCTTCCTGCGCGATCTGGGAAACCCCAAGACAAAGCCCATGTGGAGAATGCCGTCAAAATATGCTACCGACGGATCATTGCCCCTTTGAGAAATGAGATATTCCATTCCACAGAAAATCTGAACAGGGCTATGTGGCGAGAGCTGAAGAAGCTCAATGAGAAAAAGCTGACTAAGATGACCGTTTCCCGAATTGAACTTTTCGAAGAGGTCGAAAGACGCGAACTAAGGTCACTGCCTGCCGAGAGATATCCTCTGAAATACTTCCAAGACAACACCTTAGTTGGATTCAATTACCATTTCTACCTCAAAGAGGACGGACATTACTACAGTGCTCCGTATCTGCTGAAGGGGAAGAAAGTTCGGGTAATCTATGACGACAGAAACGTGGCTCTGTATCACGATAACATAAGAATCTGGCAGCACCGAAGGGATCGCCGTCGCGGCGGATATACGACCAAAACAGAGCATATGCCGGCAAAACACCGTTTTTTCAAGGAATGGAGTCCGGAGAAATTCCGCTGGTGGGGAGGTAATGTCGGAGAGGATACTCTCCGTGTCGTAAACTATCTGCTCGATTCCAAACCACATCCAGAGCAGGCATACAGGACTTGTATGGGAATCCTGAATCTGACCAACAAATACCCACTTTCAGTCGTCAACCAGGCATGCAGAAGTGCTTGGAACATGGACTGGATTGGTTTCAAGAGCATAGCTGAAGAGGCGGAAAGGATTCAGATTGCCATGGAATCAGCAGCTGATGAGAGCCAGCTCACCCTGATTCCAGCAGATCATCAGAATATACGCGGCGCACAGTACTACCGATAGGAGAAAAGATAATGAACAACAATCAGGCCACAATGGCAAAAATGAGTGAAATGAAACTCTACGGAATGGCAAGAGCCTTCCAGAATATTCTGGAGACCGGTATGAATGAGAAGTTTACCATCGATGAGCTTCTTACTCAGCTGGTCGACACAGAATGGGAAGACCGAACCTTGCGGAAGCAGGAGAGGTTAATGAAAGCTGCCGGTTTTCGCTATCAGGCATCAGTCGAGGAACTGGATTATGAACTGGATCGGCACCTCGATAAGAATCTGATTTTGAGACTCGTGGACTGCAACTGGATCAAACAGGGTAAAGACATTCTCGTCACTGGACCGACAGGTGTCGGCAAGAGTTTTATCGCCAGCGCCCTGGGACATCAGGCGTGCAGCCTTGGATACCGGACTGTGTACAGCCTTACCAGTCGACTGTTTCAGCAGCTGAGTGTAGGAAAAAAGGAAGGGAAATATCTGAAAGAACTTGCCAAAATCTACAGGGCTGATTTGCTCATTCTCGAGGACTTCGGACTGTCTCCGTTCAATCAGGAAAAGCGCTTGGAATTACTCGATATACTGGAGGACCGGCATGGCAGAAAATCAACAATAATCGTCTCTCAGCTCCCGGTCTGTTCATGGCATGGAGTAATTGGAGAATCCACCATCGCCGATGCCATTATGGATCGGATTGTCTATGATTCCTTCAGAATTGATCTGGATGGTGACTCTGTAAGGGGTAAAATGAGAAGAAAACCTTGACGGAAAGTTGCCACTTGAGGTAAGAAAAATTAACAGGTTGCATGAAGCCTATGAGGCGGCAACTTTCATCCGGAATGGGTGGCAATCTTCACCGGTATCTCAAC
>NZ_JACHGJ010000025.1 GCF_014207565.1 Spirochaeta isovalerica
GAGGCCTGTAGAATTGAGATATACCATAGTAGTTGATCCAGCCCCGGATATACTCATTGAGTTTCCCGATTCTGTATTCCATGGAAACACCCCACGACCGCCTTGTCAGATGTTTCAGTTTGTACCGAAAATCCTCGAAAGACGAGTCGGTCCACCGAATCTTCTTTCCCTTGAAAGTGAATCCCAGGAAGCTGCATTCCATGATCTTGGCCACTTTCGTCTTTGTTTGATTCACCACCAATTTCAGTCTCTTTTCGAGAAATACAGTTATTTCCCGCATAAGTTTGTCCGCGTCACACTTCCTTTTCGTCAAAATTATGACGTCGTCGGCATAACGCGCAAACTGCACATTTCGTCCTTCTAAATACTTATCCAACCGATCGAGGAGGATATTAGATAGGAGCGGAGAGAGTGGACCTCCTTGAGGAGTTCCCATCTCTGTTGGGGCAATTTCCCCATTTTCCAATTGAATACCGGCTCTCAGGTAACGGCCGATAAGTTTCAGGACACTTTTGTCCCTCACTTTCCCGGAAACTCTGTGCATCAGAATATCGTGGTTCACAGTATCAAAGAACTTTTCAAGATCCAAATCCACGACGTACTTATATCCCGATTTGACATAGCTGTTTACCTGTCTGACTGCTCCGTGAGCCGACCTTTCCGGTCTGAATCCGAAGCTGGAATCCGAAAAGTCCGGATCAAACAAAGGATTTAAAACCTGTGCAATGGCTTGCTGAATAACCCGATCTAAAATAGAAGGGATACCCAGCAATCTTTTACCGCCGGATTTCTTGGGTATCTCTACCCTTAAAACCGGAGAGGGTACGTAGTACCCCAAAAGCAAAGCTCGTTTGATTCTATTCCATCTGCTTTTGAGAAAGTCGGGAAACTCCTCGATAGTCATCCCATCGGCTCCCGGACTACCTCCGTTACTCTTTACCTGTTTCCAGGCTCTGTGCATGTTTTCAGAGGATAAAATCAAATCCATCATAGAATCGTTCAAGGCTGGTTTCTCCATGATTCGCCAAAAGTTATTTCGGCTAAAGCTAAAATTGTTCTCTTGAGAACCATAAGGCTCCTCCTTGTGAAATGTTAGGGCCTTCACCGTGAACCGGACATTACTCCGGGCGTTGGCTACTATGCCGTCTGCTGACTTCTGCCTGCTTATCAGACAAGATTGCTCTTGCTGACGCTGTGATAATAAGAATCAGAATCTGTGACATCTCATTTGTGTTCCGTATAAAACGGCTCATTACAGTGCGTCACCCACCGGAATGCCTGGATTTGTTTAACCGGTATCCTCCGGTATTTCAATTCCAATTCTCAGATCACCGCCTTGCAAGCAGATCTCCCCGAATAAGACGATATACTGTCCCCGGACAACCCTGTGATTTACCCTATTCCTCACCCACGGGGCATCGTCATCATTGGCTGACTCGCCTCCGGAACTGGGCCTTCTATCACATTCTTGTGCATGGGCTCCCGGTTTTGTACTCGGGCTTCCTCCAGACATTCCCTCGCGAGAATGCCCTTGCCGTCGACTAACAGTTGGTATAGCATTAAACTATACGTGGGTAGCTGTAGAGGACTTTCACCTCATGAGCATATCGCCATGTCGGGCGTACCAA
>NZ_JACHGJ010000026.1 GCF_014207565.1 Spirochaeta isovalerica
ATAAATCGGATTGATTAATAGGGCGTTTACCATTTCAAGTCCTCATAGCTGCTGATATCCAGTGATTTCCCGTGGCCCTGCAGTTTAACCGCATAGGCCAGCATAAGCGCCGTTACACCCAGTCCGATGACGATGGCCGTCAGTACAAGAGCCTGGGGTACGGGGTCGACGACAGTGTTGACCGCGTTGTAAGCGGAAACCGATTCGCCGATAATAGGCGCGGTCCGTCCCTTGATGAAACCGAGTCCCACCATAACGACGTGTAATCCCGTGTCGAAAACGGAAAATCCGATAATGATTTTGATAATATTCTTCTGCGTGAGAATTCCCCAGACTCCGAGGAGTATAAGGGCGAATCCTGCAATAAGTGCTATAAATCCGTAATCCATTACTTATCCCCCTGCATGCTGTGGAATTTGGCCAGAAGACCGGCCAGTTCGGACCCGACTTTCAATCCGACCAGGATGTAGATGACCGGAACGGCTCCGGCGCTCATAAGATCGCCGACTTTTCCCAGGGGAAGAATGCTGTTGTCCAGGAATCCGCCTGCCAGGAAGATCCCGGCGATACCGAGAGCCACATAGGCGAGACCGGAAATCGATTCGACGACTGCGAAAAGTCCTGTCGCCGCTTTGGATTCCGGTTTGGCCAGAAGGAGAAGGATCAGTCCCGAAGCGATAACCGCTCCGCCCTGGAAACCTCCACCCGGAGTCAGATGCCCGTTGATAAAGATATAAGCGCCGAGCAGGAAAATCAGAGGCGTGATAACTCCGGCCGCTGTTTTGAGCAGCTCGCTGGAATCTCTTGTCTCTCTCTCTACGCCGGATGTGTTCCCTTTTAACAGAAAAGCTACGATAGCTGCCGTGAGGAAAAGAATCGTGACTTCGCCCAGCGTATCGAGACCTCTGTAGGTCACGACAATCGCTGTAACAATATTGGCCGTACCCACTTCATCGGCTGTGTTTTCAGCGTAGTAAGTGGCTGTCTCATTGAGAGAGTCAGCTGCCTGAAAGTTGTCCGCCAGATTGTAGAAAAGCGTTCCCATAGCGAGGAGAAGGAGTATAACTGCGATATTTTTAGCCATTTTCGCCTCCCCTTACTTTATTGAGAACGTAAAAGAAAATAATTGTCGAAAGACCGCTTCCGATAGCCGCTTCTGTCATCGCCACATCGGGCGCTGAGAGCATCAGGTAGAGAACCGAAGCGAGCAGCGACACCAGTCCGGCGGAGATGATCGATACGACCAGTTCTTTTGCCTGAATGGCGGTGATAGCCGAGGCCAGCATAAGAAGAACCAGAATGATTACAAGAATATTACTCAGCATCTTCAGCCTCCTCGGTGGGGACAACAAGTTTATCCAGAACCGTTTTCTCAGTCATCTTTATACCGATGAAATGAGCGGCCCGTGCCAGAGCATGGGAAGAAACGGGGTTTGTAAAAAGGATAAAGAGGATCAGAACCACCAGTTTTGACCACCATGAAGGATGAGCAAAAGCCAGTCCGGCCAGAAAGAGAATGGTTCCCAGCGTGGTTGCTTTGGTTCCCGCCTGAATTCTGTTGAAAAGGTCGGGCATCCTCACGATTCCCAGGGCTCCCAGGAAGAGGAAAGCCGCGCCGATGAC
>NZ_JACHGJ010000027.1 GCF_014207565.1 Spirochaeta isovalerica
TAACAACTCCTCTTAACCTTCCAGCACCGGGCAGGTGTCAGTCACTATACTTCTCTTTGCAGATTCGCAGTGACCTGTGTTTTTGGTAAACAGTCGATTGGACCTGGACTCTGCAACCTCGCCATTACGCGCTAGGCCATGCTTCTCCCGAAGTTACGCATGCATTTTGCCGAGTTCCTTAACGTGAGTTCTCCCGTACGCCTTAGAATACTCATCCTACCTACCTGTGTCGGTTTGCGGTACGGTTCCTGTCAACCTAACCTTAGAGATTATTTCTTGGCACCATGAATCCACACAATTCGCTTTCCCGTAGGTCCACTATCCTTAACGACTTGGCTCTCGGGGTGGATTTACCTGCCCCAATCAACACCTTGTCGCTTAGACCGGAACTACCATTCTCCGGCCGTGCTTCTCCTTATGCGTCATCCCATCGAAATTGACAGAAGTACTGGAATATTAACCAGTTTCCCATCGACTACGCTTTTCAGCCTCGCCTTAGGGGCCGACTAACCCTGGGAAGATTACCTTTACCCAGGAAACCTTAGGTTTTCGGCGGGCAGGGATCTCACCTGCCTTTTCGTTACTCATGCCTGCATTCTCACTTCTGATACCTCCAGCAACCCTTACAGATCACCTTCATCGGCCTACAGAACGCTCCTCTACCACCAACATATAAATATGCTGATCCGTAGCTTCGGTACTATGCTTAGCCCCGTTACATTGTCGGCGCACGACTACTCGACCAGTGAGCTATTACGCACTCTTTAAAGGAGTGGCTGCTTCTAAGCCAACCTCCTGGCTGTCTGGGCAATCGTACTTCCTTTTCCACTTAGCATAGTTTAGGGACCTTAGCTGACGGTCCGGGCTCTTTCCCTTTCGACCATGAATCTTATCACCCACAGTCTCACTCCCATATTTTGTTTTACGGCATTCGGAGTTTAACTAAGTTTGGTACCCGGTGAAGGGCCCTAGCCTAATCAGTGCTCTACCTCCGCAAAAAATCATATGAGGCTGATCCTAAAACCATTTCGAGGAGTACCAGCTATCTCCGAGTTTGATTAGCCTTTCACTCCTACCCACATGTCATCCCAACCTTTTTCAACAGATCCGGGTTCGGTCCTCCACTTGATTTTACTCAAGCTTCAACCTGCACATGGGTAGATCACTCGGCTTCGGGTCTACGACATACAACTAAACGCACTATTCACACTCGGTTTCCCTCCGGCTCCGGCACTTCTATGCCTTAACCTCGCTGCATATCGTAACTCGCAGGCTCATTCTACAAAAGGCACGCCATCACCCTAATAAATTAAGGCTTTGACCGCTTGTAGGTCCACGGTTTCAGGTTCTATTTCACTCCCCTCCCGGGGTTCTTTTCACCTTTCCCTCACGGTACTAATTCACTATCGGTAGCTATCTCGTATTTAGCCTTGGAGGGTGGTCCCCCCAGATTCCAGCAGGATTTCTCGTGCCCCGCTGTACTCAGGTACCACCTGAGAGCCAATTCGTTTTCACATACGGGACTTTCACCCTCTTCGGTTGCTCTTCCCAGAGACATTCCGCTAACAAACTGGTTTATCACTCTCATATAG
>NZ_JACHGJ010000028.1 GCF_014207565.1 Spirochaeta isovalerica
CTTTCTGATTTCTGTTTCAGTTCTATCCTGGTATCAGCAGTTGGATTCAGATATACAACATGCTTTTTCGGCAGCTGTTTGACGCCATTGCTCCATCTAATGGGATTATTTTTATAAGCCTCTTGCATGGCCTCATTCCGCTTTTTTACAATATCTGGATATTCGCCGTTTCTGACCTGCATAGGCGTAATGTAGTGCAATCCCGAGTGTTTATGAGATCCGTTATATGAATGAACAAAATCGGCGAACCATGCTCTAGCACCGGTAATAGTCTTGAACTTTCCCGGATAGGAAACATGAGTTTTCAACGTCTTGAACCACGACTCTATAAAAGGGTTGTCATCGCTCACACGAGGTCTGGAATAACTATTGGAAATACCCAGATCATAGAATAGAGCCATCAGCGACATTCCCTTCATGGGATTACCGTTGTCAGAATGTACAAAGACATTCGGATAGCCGTTTTCTTCAAACGCAGTCTGAAAAAGTTCTCTGGCATATTCGTCGTCTTCCCTGTCGTGTATGGACCATTTGACTATGCTCCTGTCCCATATATCGATGATGGTGTAGGCAAAGTAGAATATGCCATGGATGTCAGTACGGAGCCAAGTGATGTCCCACGTCCAGACCTGATTTGGACCTGTGGCTACCAGTTCCGGCGGTTTGTTATGGCTCTTCCTGGGACGTGTATTCCCGCGGTGACGAATAAGCCCTGCTTCTCTTAATACTCGATAGAACGAACTCTCGCTGGCGATGTAAGTCCCTTTATTCAAAAGAGATGCCACAATTTTATATGGATTTTCATCTTTGTACTCATTGCTGCAGCTGATATCAATTATGCTCTGCTGTTCTTCTTGAGAGAGCTTGCGGGCGACAACCTTCGGCGCGCCTTTACGAGTGTCCGTGATCTTACCACTACGCCAGCGTTCAAAGGTGCTTATGGATATTTCAAGAGTGTCACAGGCCTTTACGAGACGAGCACCGCATCGATTGGCTTCCCTGATCAATTTCACAGCTTCCAGTCGCATATTCTCGGGAATCAGTCGTCCTCGTCGTCCCCCCAGAGTTCCTCGGCTTTTTTTTTAAGAGTATAAAGTGCGGCCATTTCGGCCAGGGCTTTTTCCTTCTTACTCAGCTCTTTTTCCAGGCGTTTGTTTTCCTTCTTGAGCCGTTTAATTTCTTCTTTTTCTGTCTGACCTTTATCTTCTACCAAATCCCGCAATTCCTGTTCATAGAGTGTAATGTGTTCGGAGTGCAGACCCTTTTCTCTGAGCCACTTCCCTTGATCATTTTCAGATACGGATTTTGACTCAATCACCAGATTGAATTTCTCTCTGGAAGAGCGTCCGGCACCTCCTACTGTATCTTGTTTTTCCAATGTACCATCTTTTGCCTGGGCCAACCAGTTCCTCAAGGTTTGATCAGAAATCCCGGCTTCTCTGGCTACTGAAGCAATCGGTCTACTTTGCGGCGGTAATACCTTTTTTACCTGTGTCTCTTTGAATCCGAGACTGTATCTCATAGTTGAAACTCCTTTTAAAGTGATCCTTCAACTATGTTGACATATAGGG
>NZ_JACHGJ010000029.1 GCF_014207565.1 Spirochaeta isovalerica
TCACACCCGTTCCCATCCCGAACACGGAAGTTAAGCTCAATTGCGCCGATGGTACTGCAATTATGTGGGAGAGTAGGTCGTCGCCAGGCTTTTTTTTGTCCAAATCATTTTAGCGAATTCACTGATTGTCATTTAGTGAGTTGCGACGACCCTTGGGCACAGCGCGTACCATGAGACGCGAAACTTGCAGCGTCGAACAAGCTGCTTTGCAGCGCTAAAACGAGGAATGCGCATAGGTAGTGAGCTTGACGAACGGAACTGGCGGACTCGTTCCTCGGCAAGCTTGCGGTACGATCCTGATGTCGTCAGGCTTTTTTATTTATAAAGCATTCAAAGAATAACTTTAAAAAGAAATCTGAAGAGTATCTGTTCGTGTCTTTATTTTTCTTCATAAGGTATTAATTGCCTTGTTGACACATCTGAAAACAGATCCTATAGTCCAGATATGACTTTACCAAATAAATTGACTTTAGGTCGTCTCGTTTTAACTCCTGTTTATTTTTTTATATTTTATTTTTTTTTACTAAAAAATATACAGCCTGTTATAGGTATATCCATTTTGTGGATAATGTTTATTGTCATGGAAGTAACGGATGTGTTGGATGGACATATTGCAAGAAAATATAATCTTGTGAGTGATGTCGGAAAACTAATGGATCCTTTTGCTGATGTTATTGCTCGTGTCACATATTTTATATGTTTTTTTAGTTTTGGTATTATGCCTCTCTGGGCCCTAATCATAATAGTTTGGAGAGAGTATTTTATTATGTTTATCAGAATGTTGATAGCGAAAGAGGGAACAGCCTTAGCTGCCAGTATCTGGGGTAAATCTAAAGCTGTTACTTATTTTGTTTCCGGCATTCTTGCTCATATTGCAATTACTTTGAATGTCATTTATGTAGATTATAAATTTAAAATCTTTGTCGATTTAGCTTTATATGTTTTGTTTGTGCTTTCTGCTCTATCCGCATTGTTTTCATTTCTTTCTTATTTAAAGAATTATATGAAAACGGAAACTCATAAAAAATTTATGAATGAGTAAAGAAAAAATATTTAAAATATTTTTTCATATCTCGTTGACATTAGTAGGCTGATTTGTTAATTTACTTTTCGTGCTTCAGGAGTTACCCTGAAATGTTCTAAGGAATTAACAACAGTCAATGTTGACACTTTTTAAAAAAAAGTACTAATCTGCCAGAGCACGCTAGGCGGAGACGCCGATGTAAGCACTGTTCTTTAACAAGTTATTGTTAATTAGGGAAGGGAAGAGAATACGAAAATGAACTTTTGAGTTTCAGATTTTTTATGATGAAATAATCGCACTTCGGTGTGATTAA
>NZ_JACHGJ010000030.1 GCF_014207565.1 Spirochaeta isovalerica
GAGCCAATTCGTTTTCACATACGGGACTTTCACCCTCTTCGGTTGCTCTTCCCAGAGACATTCCGCTAACAAACTGGTTTATCACTCTCATATAGATGGCCCTACAACCCCAATAAATCCGAAAACTTACTGGTTTGGGCTCTTCCCCGTCCGCTCGCCGCTACTAAGGGAATCTCAATTGATTTCTTTTCCTTCAGGTACTTAGATGGTTCAGTTCCCTGAGTCTCACTTTATACGGCTATGTATTCACACATATAATGCTAGTCATTAAAACTAGCGGGTTACCCCATTCGGCAATCTCGGGTTATAGCGGATGTTTGCTCCTTACCCAAGCTTTTCGCAGCTTACCACGGCCTTCATCGTCGGATAGCTCCAAGGCATCCACCATGGACCCTTTGTCACTTGACCATATTATTTTTTATCCCTTCCCTATTACTTTCAAAAACAAAAATCTTGTAAAAGATCATCTCTCCCGGACTAACTTCAGAAAGCTAATCGACAGGCCGGCGTCATGCGCCTCTTTAATAACTGACCGCGCCTTTGACAGCAGAATCAGCTGATAAAAAAGTCAAAGCGTATGTAATGCTCTACCTTTTTGGAGGTATGGGGACTCGAACCCCAGACCCCTAGAATGCAAATCTAGTGCTCTAGCCAACTGAGCTATACCCCCGGGATGGACCGCATAGCGACCCTATATATAATCCTTCTCAAAGCGAAAAACGCCTTTCGAAGTTTATTTCCGTGGGAGCCGGTCAGCGACCATTTCCCAAACCTCATATAAAAAAAGGAAAGGAAGAGAAAAGAGTCAGAACTTCTGATTCCAACTGTGTGCGTTTGAGTAAACTCAAGCCGCCCACTAGTCAATTTTTTTGTTGTCAAAGCTGCTTTTTCTTCCAGCTTTTATATGCATCCAGTCACGAAGACCGGACTCTACCTTTCACATTGAAAGGAGGTGATCCAGCCGCACTTTCCAGTACGGCTACCTTGTTACGACTTCACCCCCCTTACCAGGCATACCTTCGGCGCCGTCCTCTTTTGCAAGTTAGACTAGCGACTTCGGGTACCCCCAACTCGGGTGGTGTGACGGGCGGTGTGTACAAGGCCCGGGAACGTATTCACCGCGCCATGCTGATGCG
>NZ_JACHGJ010000031.1 GCF_014207565.1 Spirochaeta isovalerica
GTCATCGGCGCGGCTTTCCTCTTCCTGGGAGCCCTGGGAATCGTGAGGATGCCCGACCTTTTCAACAGAATTCAGGCGGGAACCAAAGCAACCACTCTGGGAACCATACTGTTTCTGGCCGGACTGGCCTTTGCTCATCCTTCATGGTGGTCAAAACTGGTGGTTCTGATCCTCTTTATCCTTTTTACAAACCCCGTATCTTCCCATGCTCTGGCACGGGCCGCTCATTTCATTGGTATAAAGATGACTGAGAAAACGGTTCTGGATAAACTTGTTGTCCCAACCGAGGAGGCTGAAGATGCTGAGTAATATTCTGGTTATCATGCTGGTCGTTCTTATGCTAGCCTCGGCTATCACCGCCATTCAGGCGAAAGAACTGGTTGTTTCGATCATCTCCGCCGGACTGGTGTCGCTGCTCGCTTCGGTTCTCTACCTGATGCTCGCGGCGCCCGATGTGGCCATGACCGAAGCGGCTATCGGAAGCGGTCTTTCGACAATTATTTTCTTTTACGTTCTCAATAAAGTAAGGGGAGGCGAAAATGGCTAAAAATATCGCAGTTATACTCCTTCTCCTCGCGATGGGGACTCTTTTCTACAATCTGGCGGACAACTTTCAGGCAGCTGACTCTCTCAATGAGACAGCCACTTACTACGCTGAAAACACAGCCGATGAAGTGGGAACCGCCAATATTGTTACAGCGATTGTCGTGACCTACAGAGGTCTGGATACGCTGGGCGAAGTCACGATTCTTTTCCTCACGGCGGCTATCGTAGCTTTTCTGTTAAAAGGGAACACATCCGGCGTTGAGAGAGAGACAAGAGATTCCAGCGAGCTGCTCAAAACAGCGGCTGGAGTTATCACGCCTCTGATTTTCCTGCTCGGCGCTTATATCTTTATCAACGGGCATCTGACTCCCGGTGGCGGGTTCCAGGGCGGAGCGGTTATCGCTTCGGGACTGATCCTTCTCCTTCTGGCCAAACCGGAATCCAAAGCGGCGACGGGACTTTTCGCAGTCGTCGAATCGATTTCCGGTCTCGCCTATGTGGCTCTCGGTATCGCCGGGATCTTCCTGGCAGGCGGATTCCTGGACAACAG
>NZ_JACHGJ010000032.1 GCF_014207565.1 Spirochaeta isovalerica
CGATAGCATCAAATGATACTATCATGAAGCTGTGAAACCACCGTACGATATTACAAAAACGATATTAAATTTATATGGGCAAATTACAGAGGCTTTAGGTATTTGCCAAAGTTTGATGTTGGTAAAACCTGAGGCCAGATTAAGAAGACAAAATAGAATAAAAACAATCCAATCCTCACTAGCAATCGAGGGGAATACTCTAAATATAGAAAATGTAACAGCAATAATAGATAAAAAAAGAATAATTGGACCTCAAAAAGATATTCTCGAGGTCCAAAATGCTATAAAAACATATGACTTACTAAATTCATTCAACCCATACAGGAAACAGGATTTTCTTAAAGCCCATAAATTATTAATGAGTGATCTTGTATTACACGCAGGAGAATACAGGAAAACCCAGGTCGGAATAATGAAAGGTAAGCAAGTTACTCATATTGCTCCAACATCAGAAATGGTTCCAGGACTCATGAATGATCTATTTACATATCTAAAACAAGATGAAGATCTAGAAATTATTAAAAGCTGCGTATTTCACTATGAAATGGAGTTTATTCACCCCTTTGAGGATGGAAATGGAAGAATGGGACGTTTCTGGCAAACTCGGATACTAATGAATGTAAATCCAATATTCGAGTTTGTTCCCATAGAAAAACTCATTAAAGATCACCAGCAAGAATATTATGATGCATTAGCAGTATCTGATAATACAGGTAAATCGACTATCTTCATCGAATTTATGCTGAACATCATCAATGAAGCACTTCGTGATACAATATCGGAATCTAGACCTTCAAGCCCGGATTATACTAAGAGAACAGAAATTGCACTAACAAAACTCAATGATTGGTTTGACCGAAAAGAATATATGAATGTGTGCAAAGGAATATCCAGTGCTACAGCAAGTAGAGATCTTAAGCAATTACTGGAAGAAAATAGAATTGAATCAGCTGGAACAGGTAGAATGACCAGATATAGAAAGAAAAATGGATAACAAAAAAATGCACCTGACAGCCCTACTGTCACAAATACTGCTTTTCGCTTCGCGGCAGTATTTGCGCCAGCTTAACGGTCTGCAGGTGATTTTGGCGTT
>NZ_JACHGJ010000034.1 GCF_014207565.1 Spirochaeta isovalerica
TATGCGGTTAAACTGCAGGGCCACGGGAAATCACTGGATATCAGCAGCTATGAGGACTTGAAATGGTAAACGCCCTATTAATCAATCCGATTTATATAATCGGCATCGGCCTGGGTGCGGCTTTTCTTATCGGTTTCTTTAAGAAAGGGAAAAGTTTCGCCCTCCTGGTCATGATCGCCGCTCTGGCGTTTATGGCTTTTCTTTCGTTCAATTGGCTATTCGCCTTCCTCTATTCGGGTCAGCAGCCTCTGGAGATTTTCACAGCGGGATTCAAGCCCCCCTTCTCCATAAACCTGCGCATGGGTACCGAAGAGGCTTTCTTCACTTTCGCGGTCAACCTGGTCGGTCTGCTCGGCGGACTGTATATGCTCGACAAACTGAAAGAGAAAGGCAACCACGCCATATCGGTTTTCGTCGTCCTGATTATGGGACTGGACGGCATCATCATGACAAGAGACCTGTTCAACCTCTTCGTGTTTTTGGAGATCGCCTCCATTGCCACGGCCGGTTTGATAGCCCTCTCTTCGGAGCGCAAGGCTCTGGGGGCGGGATTCAAGTACATGATCGCCACGGGACTCATCTCGGGATTCCTCCTGATCGGAATTATCTTCGCCTATTATTTCGGCGGAACGCTCAATATCGACACTCTGACTTCAGCTAATCTTCCGGCGCTGAAAGGGGGCGTGTACGCACTCTTCCTGATCATTATCGCCATGACGCTGGAAATGAAACCCTTTCCGGCCAACGGTTGGGCGATTGATGTCTATGATGCGGCTCCCGCGGGAATCAACAGCATCATCTCCGCAGCCAGCGCAGCGGCGGCTTACTACGCCCTGTCGAAGATTCTGCCCATGGGCGGTACCCTTTTCATGCGTTTTATCGCTGTTGCGGGACTGGTGAGCTTTATCGGCTCAAACCTGGCGGGGATCAAACAGAATAAAGCCAAAAGGCTTCTCGGTTATTCATCAGTCGGTCAGATCGGTCTGCTTATGATCATTCTGGG